>JAKBYW010000124.1:0-6125 GCA_021840275.1 Chloroflexota bacterium
AGGCTGGTTCTTCGATGTGATTGTGTACACTCTCTGGCTCAAACGCCACACCGCCTGGAGCATCGTATGGGGCGGCATCTCAGGCGCCATGCCGATTCTTTCTGGGCGCGTACTCGCGACGGGACACATTGACCTGGTTGGCATCCTGCTTGCGCTCGCCATTCTCTTCTGGATCCCGACTCACACGCTGACCTTCTCCATCAAATTCCGCGAAGACTATGCCAAGGCGGGCGTGCCAACCTTCCCCTCGACCTATGGCGACACCTTCACCCGCGCGGCGATTGCGATCTCGTCCGTACTGGCAGCGATCTCCATCGGCTGGGCCAGCGTGGATATCGGCATCAGCGCGGGCTACTTGCGTCTCATCGCCGTGCTCACGGCGGGACTACTCCTGCTGGCCTTCGCCACCTTCCGAGTTCAATCCGAGCGCGTCAACTTTGGCTTGTTCAAGTACGCCTCGCTCTACATGCTGTCGGCGATGATCATCCTCGCCATGAAAGCATTCTAACCATGAAAATGACCATGCTCGACCGCATCCTTTTGCTCGTTACTGGCCTGCTTGCTGCGTATCAAATTGTCATCGGCATAGACAAGCTCTCCACCACGCCAATCATCGCCTACACCATCGCCTTTGGCGTTCTGCTCGTGGCAGGACTCCTGCTCATCATCCTCGGCTTTGAAGTTCTGGATAGTCCCATCGTGGTTATCGTTTCGACGATCATTCCGTTGTCACTTTCGCTGGGACTCGTCTGGGAACACTCCGCCTCTTTTCGGACCCCGTACCTGGTCTTTGCCATTTTGGGTTTCCTGGCTGTGACTCTGACCCGCTCAATCCCCACCCCGGGCAAAATCCCCACCATCGTGCTGGCCCTCGTCCACGGCGTGGCAGGCATAACCATCTTTCTGTTGCCCATCATCATCTCCATGCAGGGACGGATGAAACCGGCATTTACCCTCGTAGGCCTCGGCGGCGCGTTGATTGGTATCGGCGGTCTTCTACTCGCGTTCCTGAAAGCAGGCAAGCCCATCCTATCGAGAGAAACCATCTTCAAAGTTCTGCCAGGGCTACTCCTGCTGATGACAATCTGTTTCGTGGCCGGATTCAAGTTTGGATAAAGACTCGATATGACGGCGACCCAGCTTGAAGTGCGGGCAGAGGCACACATAAAAATCGGATGCACTTTGAAGCGCATCCGATTTTATTATTTCCAGAGTTGTCGCGTCAGGTCAATCACTCGTTGATGTTGAGCGGGTGTCAAATCCACAAAAGGGGAATTTTTATCCGTCGTGTCCCGGTTTTCCACGATCAAAACTTTTGCATCTTCGCTAAATGTGTGGGAATGCCATGCGCCGCGCTTGACGTTATAAAGTTGAAAGGGCCGCATATCCGCTGCGTGTACTTGGGTGACTGCATCACCGCCCTCGCCGAGAAAAAGAATACAGCGCCCGGCCAGCAAAACAAAGACTTCATCAGTCTCGGTGTGTTTTTGCATACGGTCGATCTTTTCAGACAGAAGCTCGGACGTGTAATTCATCAAAGCCACACGCCACGACTGGTAATCAATCAAAGATTTGTAATCGGATCCATCATGCTCGCGAACTTCGAGAAGAGATGCTGGAATATTACTCATAATAGTTTCCTAATTCGCTGATCATTTTTACGGGCGTTGCACAATCCATGTTTCAAGTTCGGATATTGGTGATACGCAGCCCGTTTCATCAAAATGTTCCACTGGCGCTTTATATGTCAAATGTTCTTTAATCGCTTTGTTGGCCGGTTCAACCAGTTCCAACAGTTTCGGCTCTAACTGCGTGTTTTTTGACTCGCATCCTTCCTCCGCCTTCCTGTCGTTGCCGACCCACTGGCAAGGCAGAGAGTTGATCCTGCAATTCTGCTTCACCGCATCGTATCGTTTTTTCACCCAGACCCGTGATCAGTGCCAGTTGGCGGTCACTGGGACTATCTGCATCTTCTGATATGGTTGCAACATACCAGCGTCTTTGCGGCTCATTCAGGCAACTCAAAAACAGTTGATTCTTTGGTGGCTTTTCATGATTTCCGCATCCAGACTTGGTTTACAAGTCTCACACTCACATTGGTGCATGTTTGGCTCTATGCTCACGATTCAATTCCTGTTCACCAAGTATAGCCGATGTGAGGGAATTCATCATCTTATGAAACCTAACGCAGAATTAACCGCCAAGACACGGAGAACGCCAAGATTTATCAAATGACGCCAAAAAAACTTGGCGACTTGGCGGTGAAAGTACACGATTTTGCGAGAGTACTATAAATGATCGTTTCGGAAAAATGGTATTATTGGCCGCGACTTTTATCTCGCCGCCGCATCCACCGGACTTGCGACCAGCACCAAGGTAATCGGTCTTTTCTTTTTCCTTGCCATTCCTACCTACTTGCTCGTCGGAATTGTTCACAAACGAATTACGTGACGCACAGCATTTGTCTATGGTGCTGCTTTCGTCAGCATCATGAATGCCACGATTTTGATCAGCAACCCGTTCTTATTCTTCCCGAGCCAGTTTGTGCGCATGGTCCGCATCATGACTCAGCAATCCGCGGCCATGTCCTCCGGCTGGACTCTGACCGAGGCAAAAGGTCCCGCTTCGTGGCTTCCGATCATCAATCAATTCTACGGTCAACTGATTTTTATCGCGCTGGCTTTCATTGCGCTGGCGCTTGGCATTTGGCGCGGCGCCAACAAAACACTTCATCCACTGATCGCGGCGTGGGCCATTCCATTTGGCTTGTACATGCTGTTCGCCATTGCGATCAAATCAACTCATTTCTTTTTACCGATCCTTCTTCCTGTATATGGGAGTTTAGTTGTGCTGCTTGAATTCCCGCCGTTTGTTTCTGAAAAACCACGTCCTTTCATTCCGTGGCTTTGGGGTGGACTGGTCATTGCGTTGATCACCTATCAATTTGTGGTCTACATCAATCAAGATATTGCGTTATATCGCAATGTGTTGGGACGTGAAGACACGGAACAATCTCTGGTTTTTTATCATATTATCGAACGCAATTATCTCCCGCTCATCAAATCTGCTGAGCCGCTGACTGTTTTTCGCGATGTGCGTATGTATTTTCCCGATACGCCAAAATGGGTCATTCGCAGTTACTGGAAAAGCAACTACACGATCATTGATGAGGTTCATCCCGATCTGATCGTCCTATGGTCACAACGAATTCGGGATTACACACAGCAGGGAGCGTTGGGGAGTGCGGTCGATCTGGTTTCATTTCAAGATATGTACCAATTCTATATTGACGCAGACAAAGGTCAGTTACGCGGCTATCACCTGATCTATCGCAACGAAGAGGGATTGTTCTTCATCAGTGACGCGCTCTATCAACAGTTCTTTAAGTAGAGTGTGCACTGTCAACGCACACACTCCACATCATTTATTGAATATTTCCCACCAGCCCCAACTCAGGCGCAATGCGCCGCATGGCGGTGATGACGTTGCCAACATGCTCCCATAATTCAACGCCGAAATCCTGCGCAGCTTCAGCCATCTCTGCGCGGTTGGTGCCCGCGGCAAAAGCTTTGTCCTTCCATTTCTTTTTAACGGAAGACGGTTCGAGGTCCAGCAGGGAGCGGGATGGACGAACCAGCGCGACCGCAGTCACGAGTCCGGTGATCTCATCGCAGGCCATCAAGGCTTTGCGCCGCAGCGTGTCGCGCGGCACGCCGGTATCCACGCCGTGACTCAAAATATCCTGAATAATATCTTCGGGGATGCCGCGCTGGCGTAAAATCGGCGCGCCTTTGACCGGATGCTCTTCGAGTGTGGGATGAATCTCCCAATCGAAATCATGGATGAGGCCAAGCTGTCCCCAGGCTTCGACGTCTTCGCTGAATTTCCCGGCATAAAAGCGCATGGATGTTTCAACGCATAGCATGTGTTTGATGAGACCTTCGTTCTTAACAAACTCACCGACAAGAGCCAGGGATTCTGCGCGGTTCATTTCTTCTCCTTTGTGTTTATGTTACTGCGAGGGATGTTCTTTTCCAGAAGCAGTCTCCCACAATAAATAGAGATTTTCGCCGCTGGTCTCGATACGCTGGCTTCGACAGGCTCAACCCAAGTCTCTACTCGACCACCAGCGGCTCGCAACATAATTGGGATCAAGAGCTTTTTGGAAAGATCGGTTCAGGATTGCCAAGCACGGGCAAAGGTCTTTCGATGTAGACATCCCACAGCGCGCCGACGGTTGCAAATTGCTCGCGAATATTCCAGACGGCCAACGACAACTTGCGATAGGCAATATTGTTCGCTTCCACGCCCGTAGCCTGCAAGCCAAGCGCGTTGCATAGAAAGAGCGCGCGCGGCAGATGAAATCCCTGGGTTACGAGAAGGGCTGAGTCCACGCCGAAGATGGCTTTGGCGCGATAGCAGGAATCGTATGTGCGGCGGCCGGCATAATCGAGCACGATGGCGTTTTCCGGCACACCGAGGCTGATGGCGTAATCACGCATAGCGCCGGGTTCGTTGTAGTTCACATAACTATTGTCGCCGCTCATCAATAATTTTTGGACCTTGCCTGCGAAATAAAGTTGCGCGGCAGTATCGACGCGGTCACGCAAAATGGCAGTCGGATAGCCGTCACGCGTCAGACCCGCCCCGAAAACGATGGCAACGCGTTCGGTCGGGGCGGTGTCCGGCGAGTAGATGCGTGTCCAGCTATAAACATTAGTGATCAAGCGCGGCAGGAAGAAAATGAGCAACCCAACTGCAACGGAAGCAAGCAACAACTTACGGATGAATTTCCAGATCCTTTTTAACATTCCTCCGATTCTACCAATAAAACAATCGGACGAGCGGCGGCACGCCTTTGTTTATCGGTGATTGGCACAAGGTCGACGTGCGAAGCGCTGAGGAATCGAAACCAGCGCTGGCCCTTGCGTCCGGCCCGTTCGTGATTGTTGTCTGGCGCGGCAACCGTAGGCAGGATGGCAATTGGAGCATAAAGCCCTCCAGCCAACTCGATGGCGCACAAGTCCGTCTCGGATATTTGTCCGCCAAATTCCGCTCCGCCTTCAAGCAGGATATACATCGCACCTTACAGTCATGCAAGACTCGGAGGATGATAGAATCATAATCGTTACAATCAGTTTATCTCTGAAGCAAGCAGGCTCGGAGAAATCAAGAGAAAGGAGAATATGCCATGCTGTTCGCACCTGAAGAAAGAGGCCAGGGCCTGGTCGAATATGCTTTAATTCTTGTTTTTGTTGCCATCGTTGTTATCGCGGCCCTGTTGATTCTTGGCCCGGTCATCGGCAACTCGTTCAGCACACTCAACAACAGTCTCAAAAACGTCTGACAATTTCCAATCAAGGTAAAGGTTCCATCAAGGTATGAACGTTGATGGAACCTTTTTTTGTTCGCTTCTTTCTGCTTGTACCCACATCTCTTTGCCATCGGTCGTGATTTCTATCCAGCCATTCTGGTCGGTACGAAGCAGGGAACGTTCCGCCAGCGCATCGAGGGTTTCCTGATTGGGTAAACCATCTTTGTCGTCTGCCGCGACACTGAGCACAGTCATCTGCGGGTTCAGGTTGTCGATCCAATCCACGGGGGACAACGGAGCATAACCGCTCTGAGACAAAGACAACACTGTCGTGGAGCCAACGGCATTTCCATATTCCAGTTGGTTGAGCGTGTCAAAATTTTCTCCAATCGGAAGCAGGGCACGGAAGCCGTTCCATTCGATCAGCAGGGTGGCGCCGAGCGGCGAAACGGAAAGGACTTTGAGCGTCGCTCCCTGGCCGAGATCGAGCGCCTGGCCTTGTGCGGCCTGCGTGACTGGAATGGAATGATCGGTCAGCCATTTATCCAGATCTCGTGAAGCGAACGAGGCTTGCTGGTTCCCGCTCCACAACACATTTTTGGGCGGATAGCGGTCAAGCAGACGCGGCAGGGAGACGAGTTGGTTGTCGTTGGTGGATGCGACGATCAGCCAATCGAGACTACGGTCAATAGACGAGACTCTGCGTCCCAGCGCGTCGGATAGGGACGACAGGGATGGGCCGCCGTTAATGAGGACATGTCTCCCCGCTGGCGTTTCGATCAAGACCGCGTCCGCAGAGCCAACATTAAGG
>JAKBYW010000125.1:0-6106 GCA_021840275.1 Chloroflexota bacterium
CGCGGATCGAACACTTCGCGTTGTGAACGCATAAAGCGCGCCAATGCCGCCGCGTTTTTCTCGATAAACTTATCCGGCGTTGACCTGACGCCAACCAGCAGAAGCACGATATATTCTTCAAACATCCCGCTCGCCAGATATTCTGCCGGCAGGTATCTTTCCTTCAGATTCTTTTCAATGACTTCGCGCTGCTGAATAGCCTGCATGCTTAAGACATTCGGTAATTGGAATCTGCAATCCAGGATTTGGACACGGTCATCGTAACGTTGACGCAGGACGGATACTTGCACGCCTCCCGCCTGGACCTCAACCCTATCGGCCAGCGTTCTGACGCGGATATCCACGGGCTGAAAATACGGCGAGTCCTTCAGCCCGCTGATTTGTTGAAGCGGTTCAGAGGCTTTCTCCACAGGATCGGGAAAGGCTAATAAATAAGATAGCTCGGTATTTTTAAGGGCAGCCATGCTTTTAGTTTACTATGTTGACAGTCACTTATTTTGTTGACCTGCTTTATGAGCGTACAAAATGCGGCATCTCGAACGGAACTTCAAGCGAGAGTTCGACAAAACCGGCGTATTCGCCATTTTTGAACCACGGGCTCTGGAAGATGATCTTCTTGACGCCATTTTTCTCAATGGTATACACATTCTTCTCACGCGCTGCCAGCAATCTTTCTGTTTTGACGCGCGCTGGTTCGGGATGGCAATCGAGCATATTCCTGCCGATCAAGGCGTAGCCGCCATCCTTCTCAAAAGTTTTGGCGGATTTGTCGTTCAATTCGAGCAGGATGCCATTTGGGTCACAGACCGTAACGGCGGCGGGGAATTCCTTGATCCAATCGTGTTCGCTCATGTGCGCTCCTGTTGAAGGTTTAAAGTTCAAGGTTGAAGGTTGCGATCAGCTCAAACAACCTGTAACCTTAAACCTTCAGCTTGAAACTGTAATGGACATCCTCCGCCGCACTCGGATACAACCGGACAGGTCTCGCATTTGGCGGGCAGGTTTTGCCGTTCGCGTAATTGCACCGACAGATTGTGATTCCAGATCGAGTCCCACGAATCGGTCAGCATATTTCCGAGCGGATGGTAATAAGATTGACATGGCAAAACGTTTCCGTTGGATTCGATGCACATGCTGTACAACGCGGCGGTGCAGCCTTTGACTCCCAAATTGTTCGCGGTGGGATCGAATTCGCAATACTGTGTTGGCGTGTACCAGATGAGTTTTTGTCCGTGCTCAGCGGTTTTGCGCGTGGCAATGTCGAGGATGGGTTGAAGCTCACTTTCGTGCAGACCCGTTCCAACGGTCAGGGCGTGACCGGAGTAGATGAGCGCGTTGAGTCCAATGGTCGGCACGCCGAGATTGGCCAGGAAATCCAGCGTGTCGGGAATCTTGTGGACATTGGTGCGTAACATCGTGGTATTGGTCATCACGTAAAGTTTTGAATTCAGCACATTCTTCAAACCCTGAATGGTTTGTTTGAATGCGCCTTTGGCGCGCATCATCTCGTCATGGATTTGCTCGTCGCAGGATTCAACTGTGATCTGCACGTGGTCGAGTCCGGCATCGATGAGTTTCTGCACATAGCTCTCGTCAATGAGACGGCGGGCGTTGGTGTTGAGACCGGTGATCTGACCGTTCGTTTCGGCGCGGTGAATCAATTCAGGCAGGTCATTTCGCAAAGTCGCTTCGCCGCCGGTAAAAACGATGTGGGGAATACCGAGCGCCCAAAGTTGATCAATGATCTTGAACCAATGCTCGGTGGTGAGTTCGGGGAAGTTGCGTTCGCGGGCGTTGTAACAGTGGGCACAATCGTTGTTGCAACGATAGGTGACGGCCAGATCCATGCGATAGGGCGCAGACGGTCGCGCGCTGAACGGCATGGTCGTTTCCAGGAGGAGTTCATGGATCGGACACGCGCCGTCGGGAAGGATTAGGTTGGAAAGTTGAAAGTTGAAAGTTGAAAGGTCGTCTAAAGCCTGGCGTTTGCTAATTCGATATTGTCGCTGAATTGCATTAACGGCTTCTTGTTCGTGAATGCCTTCCAAAATCATCCATGCCATAAAAGCCGCGGTTGGGTTTAAGTGCATCACGCGGTTGGCGTTGACGATCAGCGTGCCGGTTCCATCCGGGTCAACTCGCAGGTGGATGCGCGATTTTTCATCCGTGTTTTCGCGGATATAGTGATAAAGTCCCGACGATGGACTACTGACTGTAGACCGTTGACCGAAGACAGATTTGAGTGAACTGATATTAAACATGGACACCTTTAAACTTTCAACATTGAACCTTCAACCGAATTATCTTCCGCCGCCGGCGCAGGCACATGCGCAACCTGCACAGGCACAAGCGCAGGCGCAACCGCCGCCACCGCTTCTGCCGCCGCGAGAACCACTGGCTGAAGGTGGGGGCGGGGGATTGGTCGCGTTGGTCACTTTGCCGGTGAATGTGTTCAAGTCGCCGATGACTTTGCTTGAGAATGTCTGTACGCCGGTGACCATCGAAGCCGCGATGCTCGCGCCGGGCAGGGCGGAGGAGCCGCGTCCAGACAAGCCCGGGAATGATGCGGCGGGAGCCGCTGTCGGCGCGGGATGATACGTGGGGTCGAAATTGCCCCACCACATCGGCATAAAGATCGGGCCGGTAAATGTGCGCCGCGTGCGGTCATCGTATTCTTTATCGAGCATAGTCCATTCGAGATTTTCATCGAACTTCTGGCTCTTGACTTCGGGCGTGTCCGCCGCCGAAACTTGCGCCCAGGCTTGTTCCATGATGTTCTTGTAATAGGCAACGGTTTCGTTGCGGCTGAAGCCCTTCATTTTTTCCGAGACGGATTTGACGAGCGCCACCATCATGTTTTGCATCGCCGTCTGACGCGCTCTCGGATCGTTGATCTTAAAAGCGCCCAGGAAAGCGGACTCGTAATCGTGCAGATCGGCGGGAGGCGGGTCGGTTACCTGGACCTTGAGCGGCTCGCGCGAAACGACAGATGCCGCACCTTTTTTGATGACGCTGAACAAGGTCATCGTCATTACTTTGTCGAGCGATGTTTCCATCAATATCGCAGCCTCGACGGCGGTCAGGCCGCGCTTGATGCCGTGACCTTCGATACCGATCTTCGGAGGGATGTATTGCAGTTTGCGGCGGCTGCCTTGAATGGCGCTTAGGATCGGCAAACCGAAGAACATGAAACCGAAGAAGCCAAAACAAAGGACGGTTCCTAGATTAGCAATCAGGCCAGCAATCAGCCCGGCAAAATCAAAGGCGGGCGCGGTGATGATGGTATCGGCTGGCACATACGAGGCAGGAAAGGATGCGCCGAAAGTATATTCTGTATAGCTGTTGGCAGTCGAACTGCTCCACGTGTAGGTGACGCGACCCGAACTATCCAGCGCGGTCTGCGGTTGGGATGGAAAACCGGAGGGAGCGTTGTGCCAACGCGGTTCCGTGGGCTGGACACCGGGCGGCAGATGGAAGGTCACGGTCATGTCTGTGTTGCCGACCACATATTGCGATCCGAAATAAGTCGGGGCAAAATCGCCGCTGGCATATTTGTTGTCATTGCTGTCGGGATATAGAACACCAGTGATCTTGCCGACATACACATGAACTGATCCGCTTTTGCCGGGTGGAATGGTTTGCCCGCCCATCACAACCGAAAAACCCGAACCGCTTCCTTGATAGTCGCTGGAGGAGACGCTCACGTTCTGGCCGTTTACATCAGCCGTGACGGTGCTCATGTCGAAATTGCTGTTGGGCATGCCAACGTCAACGAAGTCAATGGGATGTGCTTCGGCTTGGTTAACAAAATCGAACGTGTATTCGATGGACTCGGTGCCATCCGCATTCCAAAACACATCAACGGATTCCTTGGGCACGCTGAAAAGATAAGATGATTGTGCAAGTGCGCTGGCTGGTAAAGCCAACGCACTGAGCAGAATGAAGATGGATATTAGAAGTTTTCGAAGCATGAGACCTCCTGGTTGATGTCACGTATCAGGTGTCAAGTGTCACGTGACACCTAGAACCTGACACCTGAACCTTGGTACTACCATTTTGGTTCTTCGGTCATTTGATAGATGGTATGACAATATGGGCAGTTGACCATCGGCGCGCCATTGACAAGTGTGATGTCCTTGGCGCTCAGGGTTCCGCCGCATTCTTTGCATTTGACTTCTTCGATCTTGGTCTGACCGGGCAGATCGACTTTCATCGTGACCTGCTGAACGACTTCGGTTTTTGTTCCGCGCATCCCGGCGTAGATCAGTCCCGCCCCGCCACCTAAAAATAGAACGCCGACGCATCCGAAAGCAAGGCCAAACGTCAGCCAGTTGGAACTGCCGGTGGCGGAGGTCGAACCGATCACATTTAATACGCCATAACCAAGCAGACACAAGCCGATCAGAAATAAGACTCCTGCGCCGATGTATAAGAAGGTTTTGCCCATGGATGATTCTCCTGAGTTGGTATACGTGAAGTGTAGCATTTTCGTTTATACCGCACAAATGACATTTGTCCTGATATTTTGCCTAATATTGTCCAATTCTTGGATGAGATGTTTGGCTGTATACTTGCCCTTGTCATTGCGAGACGGTGTTCTTCCGTCGAAGCAATCCCCAGTAAACGGATAGATCTCACCAAGGGTTCTTTCCCAATTAATCGGAGATTGCTTCGTCGCAAAGAGCAAGAGCGCTCCTCGCAACGACTTGATGAAATGACAAAAGGAACTTAACATGACGTTCTACGATCAATACAAAAAATGGCAGGAAAATACTCTCAGGAAGTCTTTGGAAAAATCGTCGGAGCGGAAAACACGCTTCGAAACGTCGGCAGGCATCGCGGTCCCACGTGTGGCGTTGCCTGATGGCGGTGGTTTCGATACGCCCTGTAGTCTCGATACGGCGGAGGAACGCCGCCTACTCGCCCACCAGGATTATCTTGAAAAACTCGGCTTCCCGGGCGAGTATCCGTATACGCGCGGAGTCCAGCCGACGATGTATCGTTCGCGGTTTTGGACGATGCGTCAGTATGCGGGGTTCTCCACGGCGGAGGAATCCAATAAACGCTATCGCTATTTGTTAGGGCAAGGTCAAACGGGGCTGAGTGTCGCTTTCGACCTCCCAACTCAAATTGGGTATGATGCGGACCAAGCGATCGCGCAAGGCGAAGTGGGGAAGGTGGGCGTTTCGATCTCGTCCATTCACGATATGGAGCAGTTGTTCGACCAGATTCCGCTCGACAAGGTTTCGACTTCGATGACCATCAACGCTCCCGCAGGCGTTTTGCTGGCGATGTACATTGCGGTGGCCAAGCGTCAGGGCGCGGACGTGCGCCAGTTGCGCGGCACCATCCAGAACGACATTCTCAAAGAGTACGTGGCGCGCGGCACGTATATTTTCCCGCCCGCGCCTTCGATGCGACTCATCACCGATATCTTTTCATTTTGTGCAAAAGAAATGCCGTATTGGAACACGATCTCGATCTCGGGCTATCACATCCGCGAAGCAGGCTCCACCACTGTGCAGGAAGTTGGCTTTACGCTTGCCAATGGGATCGCGTATGTGGAAGCCGCGCTCAAGGCTGGGCTGGATGTGGACGCCTTCGCGGGTCAGCTTTCGTTCTTCTTCAACGCACACAACAACCTGCTCGAAGAGGTCGCCAAGTTCCGCGCCGCGCGTCGCTTATGGGCGAAGATCATGCGCGAACGTTTCAAAGCGCAAAAGCCATCCAGTTGGCAATTGCGTTTCCACACGCAGACCGCTGGCTCCACGCTCACCGCGCAGCAACCTGAAAACAACGTTGTGCGCGTGACTCTCCAGGCTCTTTCCGCCGTCCTCGGCGGAACACAGAGTCTGCACACCAACAGCATGGACGAAGCCCTGTGGCTTCCAACGGAGAAATCCGTCCGCGTCGCGTTGCGTACACAGCAGATCATCGCCTACGAGTCGGGCGTGGCGGATTCGGTTGATCCGCTGGCGGGTTCGTATCTGATCGAACATCTGACCGACGAGATCGAAAAAGGCGCGGGCGATTACATCGCAAAAATTGACGAGATGGGCGGCGCGTTACAAGCCATTGAACGCGGCTACATGCAGAACGAGATCCA
>JAKBYW010000126.1:0-6099 GCA_021840275.1 Chloroflexota bacterium
ATGGCATTTATGAATATAGTCGCGTGAAACCGGACGCAGGTCTTCATAGCGGGCATTCTGGTATAGTCCCTCGCCAGCCTGCGACCAGCCGATCTGGTCATAAAATTCACGCACCTGTTGTTTTTTGTTTTCCATGATTCACCATTGACGTCATTACGAGGAGCGTTCTTGGCAACGACATCGTACTCGTAAAGTAAGCAATCCCTCTGTTGCGACGGGAGATTGCTTCGCGAAGGGCGCTCGCAATGACATCACCATTTTATATCTTTGCCAGCCAAATATTCGAACGTCCTTCCAAATTCCTTGCGGCCTGCCTTCGACAACACACGCGACATCGGCCAGATTTGCATGTCTTTCCAAAAGTGCATCAAGCGCCACGGAAAGACCAGCGGATATTCAAAGAAAAATCGGTACGCGTATTCCCAGGCTGTTTCGACTTGTTTCTTCGTCAGACTTTTTTTGCCCTTCAATGATTTATCGATCATCGAAAAATATTCGTCCCACGTCATTGGGTCGAGCGTGAAACCATACTTGCGATAATGCGTCTCGCCGCAGGCGATCACCGGGATGCCGTTCATCGCCATCTCAAGCCCGGTTGTGGTGGTATAAACCAAACCCAGCGAAGTAATTTCCATCAGATCATACGTGTTGACTTTTTCGAGCGGCCCGACCAGATGAATATTGGACGGGATTTCCGGCAAGGCAGACTTGACCACATTGGCCATCGACGGTCCGTGTGTTAATCGCTCACCGGGATGAATGCGAATCACCAACTGGACCTCGAGGCGGGTCGCAAAAAACTGGACGGTTTTTGTGATCCAATCGGCCATGCTGTGCGCGAAGACGTTTCGTCCCAGAGTCAAACTATCGCCTAAAACATTCGTCGCCAGCAACACGATGGGACGCTTTTTATCCAATCCCAATTCCTTGCGAAGCGCTTCGCCGCCTTTGGTTTCCACATCCTGCCACTTGCGGACGGATTTGCCAAAGGATTTTCCGCCCATGCGCGCCGATTCAAGTTCTTCGATCAAAGCACGTTCGGGGTTTGTCAATTTATTTCCGCCGCGCGCTTTCCATAAAGCGTCTGTATTCTGGTGCATGACTTCTTCATCCTGCGCGATCCAGACCTGTTCGCGCTGATCGTTGAATTCATAGGTAACTGTGCGAATATCCAGATGCCGCGCCACGCGGTAGACTGCGCCAAGTTCGGTAATGGTTCCGTTCGGAATCAGAATCGCATCGGGTTTTTCGGATTCGATCAAGGCCAGCGCGGCGCGCGCGGCAAAGTCGTTACGTTTGAGTCTCATCTGATACAACGCAGAGTTCGTATTCACATCTTCGACTTGAAGCGTGTATTGCGCGTCGTAGTTGGAGACGAGGGAAATGCCAGCTTTGAGAGAAGCCGGTAAAACGGAGGCCGGTTTGATGCGCTGCCCTGAGCGTGTCGAAGGGTCGAGCAGGGAAGCGACGTTCACGAGTCCGGCGAGAGGTTTCAAAACACGCCGCGTGTATAAATCCTGCCGCCGCAGGTCAAATTTGTTGATGTCCTTGCGCCAATCGTGATACGGCAAATAAGCGACGGTGACTTCGTGTCCCATGCCGCGCAAAGCAAGTCCAACGATGGCAGCCTGCTCGACCCAGTAATGCAAAGTGGCGAAGAGCAGGAGTTTGCTTTTCGGTTTTGCGCTTTGAATAAAAGGCCGCGCTTCTTCAACAGCCTTCGGCAATGCGGCTTCGAGTTGGCTCAGGTTGTAGCGCGTGTTCGGACGATCCTTACGCATCGAATCGTAAAGGTCGGCAGTGAACGGAATTTGTGCGATGACTTGTTTGATTACATTTTTCATATCAGGTGGTCGAGTAGGCGGCGGGTTCGACGCCTGCACTTGCGCCAGGTGCAAGTGTACGCAAAGAACGTTACTCGACCGCCGCCGTACCGAGACCTATTCAACTTTTTCGATCTCCCAATTCAATCGCGGGCGAACAGGCCCCTGGCGCGCTTCAGGCCATTGTGTGCCGGGCGCGCCGGTGATGTCCACGTTGAACGAGAGCGCGTTGTCGTCCATAAAATAACGGCGCACGGCGAATGAACTGGCGTTGACACCCAGCGAATAACGGCCTTCGTTAAAAAAATCAGCGGGGATGATGCAGCGACTGAAATAATGTCCCGCCTGGCGCGCACCGAATTGTTCAAACTGTTTTGCATCGTCGGTGTCGAATGCAGTGAAGACATATTCCGCACGCATCGTGTTGAGATACATACCCACACGCAGACCGGTGACGGGAGCATCGAGTTGATATTCCCATTCGATGGTGACCGGTTCGGTCGAGCGGACGGTGTCCACTACTTTTCCGCTTCGATCTTTGACGCGCAGCGCGATCGGTTTGAACGGCGCGGCCATGGCTGGAATATCATCCGCACCCCAAAGGCGCTCACCTGTTTCGGCCAGCCCGGATGAAAGATAAAAGTCAACGGCTTCCTGCGTGGGCGCGCGTTTGATGAGCTGGCCTTTTTTCAAAACAATGGCTTCCTGCGTGAGGCGCAGAATAGCGGACATGTTATGACTCACAAATAAAACCGTGCGCCCCTGCTGGGCGACATCGCCCATTTTGCCAAGACACTTGCGCTGAAATTCAGCATCGCCCACCGCCAGGACTTCGTCCACAACGAGGATCTCAGGCTCAAGATGTGCAGCAACCGCGAAGGCCAGCCGCAAATACATGCCTGATGAATAACGCTTTACCGGTGTATCGATAAATTGTCCAACTTCAGAGAAGTCAACGATCTCGTCAAACTTCCGCTCGATCTCGGAACGTTTCATACCAAGCACAGCGCCGTTCAAAAAGATATTCTCACGACCAGTCAATTCAGGATGAAAGCCCGTACCAACTTCGAGCAAAGAGCCGACGCGTCCGCGCACAGAGACGGTACCAACAGTCGGTTCAGTGACGCGCGATAGAACTTTGAGCAGAGTGCTCTTACCCGCACCGTTCCGTCCGACAATGCCAAGAACCTGGCCTTCTTCAAGGTCAAAAGAAACATCGTTGAGCGCCCAGATAAAATTTTTCTCCGTAGGCAGTTGAGGATTACTTGAGCGGTGAGCCATGCTCTTCGCCCATCTCACCGGCGCAGTGAAGGTATCCGTCAATACATCGCGCAACATTCCATACTGGAATTTCTGCTGCGCGGCACCGATGCGGTATCTTTTACTTAAGTGTTCAGCGCGAATCGCAATGGTCATTTTAGATCGTATCCGCGAAAGTTTTTTCCATACCGCGGAAATAGAACAGTCCGCTCACCAGCACCAGCAGGGAAATTCCAACCGAGACCCATAAGGCTGCATCGGGGCCGCTGCCTGATCCAAGCAAAGCCCAGCGGAATCCGTTCACCACTCCGGCCATCGGGTTGAGGGAATAAACCAGCCGCCATTTCGGTGAAATAACACTTGCAGAATAAGCAACGGGAGTTGCAAAGAGCCAGAACTGGGTCAGGAAGGGAAGCGCATAGTTCACGTCGCGGTATTGAACGTTAATCGCAGAAAGCCACAAGGCTACGCCCAAAGCGGCGACAATTGCCAACAGAAGGAATAACGGCAAAGCCCACAACACATTCCAGGCAGGCGTGACTTTGTAATAGAACATCAAGAGAATCAGGATCACGAACGAGATGGCAAAGTCCACCAGACCTGACAACACAGATGCAACCGGCAGAACCAGACGCGGAAAATAAATCTTGGTCACCATGTTGCTGTTCGATGTCAGCGAACGGCTGGCATTGTTGAGCGCAGCCACAAATAATCCCCACGGCAGAAGCGCGGTGTAGGAAAAGATCGGATATGGGACGCCGTCGCTCGACACTTTTGCAACACCGTTGAAGATGAAATTAAAAACCAACATGGTCATGACAGGTTGGATAATCGCCCAAGCCGCGCCGAGCATGGTTTGCTTATAACGGACTTTGATATCGCGCCAGATCATAAAGAAGACCAGTTCGCGATACGTCCACAGGTCGCGCAAGTGAAGCGTCGCAAGACCCTTAGACGGTTTGATATAGACAGTGGTCGGTTCGTGTGAGACGGTTTGAATTGCCATTTGAACTATTTCTTCTGATTGGTTTTGTACCATTCAATCGTGCGACGCATGCCTTCTTCGAACGGGACTTGCGCGCTCCAACCGAATAATTCTTTTGCGCGCGACACATCCAGACCTCGGCGCGGCTGGCCGTTTGGTTTATCGGTCTGCCACGTGAGCTTTCCCTGGAAGCCCGTCATCTTGACGATCATCTCCGCCAAATCCTTGATCGAGATCTCATAGCCTGAACCGAGATTGACCGGCCGGTCGCCGTTATATTTTTCCGCCGCGCTGACAATTCCATCCGCAGCATCTTCGACGAATAAAAATTCGCGTGTCGGCGAACCATCGCCCCACACGGCCAGTTCCTTGTCACCGCGCTCGGTCGCTTCAATCGCTTTGCGAATCAGCGCAGGGATCACATGTGAGGATTGCAAATTGAAGTTATCGCGCGGACCATACAGATTCACCGGCAGGAGAAAAATTGCATTGAAGCCATACTGCTGGCGATAGGCCTGCGCCTGCACAAGCATCATTTTCTTGGCAAGGCCGTAGGGCGCATTGGTCTCTTCGGGATAACCACTCCACAAGTCTTCTTCCTTGAACGGCACCGGCGTGAATTTTGGATACGCGCAAACCGTTCCAATCGCCACAAATTTCCCCACTCCATTTTTGTAAGCCTGATGCATTAATTCCACACCCATCATCAAATTATCGTAAAAGAAATCAGCGGGATGTTCGCGGTTGGCGCCGATCCCGCCGACATTGGCCGCAAGATGAATGATGACCACGTTCTTCGGGTCAACATCCTTCAATGTGTCTGAATACATGCGGCGGATATCGTTGGAATCCACCAGGTTGTAATTCTCGATGCGCGGAATGAAAATATCCGTTGCGCCGCGTTGTTTGAGTTTCCCGGTCACAAACGAGCCAAGAAATCCTGCACCACCAGTAACGATCACTTTTTTGTTTGACCAGAAGGTTGAAGGTTGAAGGTTTGAAGGTTGAAGGTTTGAAGGTTTAATGTTCGACATCGTAGATTTCTCCATCTTCCCGCACACGGCGGGTATTGGGTTGGGTTTGAAGATATTGAATAAAACGAGTTAATTGTTTGCTGGAAATTTCCGCCAGCGATAAGGCCGCATTGAATTGTTCTTCGGTAAGGTAACCTTGATCTTTTGCGATATATAGTTGAGCGCGCAACTCGCCAGCCGAGCCTTTGGCATAAGACAGATATTTGATAAACAGGGCCTGTGTTTGGCTTTCAAACCCTTCAGCGATATTTGACATAATTGAAACTGCCGCCCGGCGCATTTGGTCGCGCAAACCAAAATCACGAGCAAATTCGCCATCTGACGAAAGCTTATAAATAAGATTCGCCAGTTCTTTTGCCCTTTGCCAAACTTCAAGATCTTCGAACCTTTTAGCTGTCGTCATCTTTAAACCTTGAACCTTAAACTTTCCAACTTATTGCACGATAAACTGCGCATTCCGATATTTCTCATCCATCGGATTGCGGATCAGTCCGGTTTTCAAAGCATACAATAACTCGCGTACGCCATCGTCCACATTCAGCGTTGTCTCAAAGCCAAGTTCACGTTTGATCTTGGCAAATGAAACCGTAATATCGCGCATATCGCCGCCGAAAGTCAAATCTTTGTATTCAACCGTCGTCTCCGGCAGGCGCTTCAACACCAACTGGACGATCTGGTCTTTTGTGTAATTGCCATCATCGGCGCCGAGGTTGTAAACCTGCCCGCGAATCTTTTCCTGCGGCGCAACCAGGCCCATCATGATTCCACGCACTACATCCTTGACATGCACGAACGAGCGCGAATATCCGCGTTGATAGATCAACAGTTGACGTTTTGTGTAAGCATCCAAAACAAATTGATTCACGATCAGGTCAAAACGGGTGCGCGGCGAGATGCCGTACAAAGTTGCGAAACGAAATGACAACGGCGCACAGGCTGCATCTTTTTGCGCCAGCAAATATTTTTCCGCTGCGATCTTTGTCTCGGCATACAAAGA
>JAKBYW010000127.1:0-6097 GCA_021840275.1 Chloroflexota bacterium
TCTTCAGGCACTGTTGGTACAGCGTTTGCAGAATCATGTGACCTGTGCGGTCTGCAGCGTGGCAGGCGCGTCGAACGGGTTTGCCCGTCTCGTTGTTGGTGTGTCCGCCAAACGGTCGCTGAGAGATACGGCCATCGGGAGTGCGGTCGAAGGGCAGGCCCATGTGTTCGAGTTCGAGCACTGCTTCGGGCGCTTCGTAACACATGAACTCGATGGCATCCTGGTCGCCGAGATAATCCGAGCCTTTGACCGTATCGTAGGTATGCCAGTCAGGATTATCTCCTTCGAGGTTGCCGAGTGACGCGGCAATGCCGCCTTGCGCCGCGCCGGTGTGCGAACGTGTGGGATACAACTTACTGATGACCGCAGTCTTCGCGCCGCGTGAGGCATAGAGACCCGCCATGAGTCCCGCACCACCCGCGCCGATGACGACCACGTCAAATTGATGAATATTCGCCATGAATAACTCCAAACTCAACCACAAAGGTCACGAAGGTCACAAAGGGAAAAAGCACAGTTTTCAGAACTCTTTTCCTTCATAGACCGCCTGCCCTTCGTTCTTTGAGGGTTGCGATCTTTGTGGTTAAAAATATTTTTACGAAGTCCAGATAACATAAATCGCAATGACATTCACAACCAGCGCATACGTGATGATCCCATTGCGGAACCAGCGCCGCGCAAATGGGGTCGCGAAGAAGTCGTCAATGATTTCAAGCACGCCGTGGACGCCATGCCCCGAGACGACCAACACAAAGGCAATGACCATTAACTTAGCGAGCCCAGTAATCCAAATCGTCCCGACCAATGGATTCGCGTTGGCATTGGGGAAAAACGCCCAGAGTAAAATGTCCGCTAGGTTGGAGTGCATTTTCTGGCTCATGATCAGTGCGCCGATAAAGCCGGCAATGACGAAAGCATACATCGCCAGCGCAGTGAGACGCGTAAAGATCCACATGATGCTTTCGAAGTTTAAACCGCGTTTATTCATTGGCAGTGTTCTTGGTTTTGCAGTGGCGGTCACTTTAGCCTCCCAACGCGTTACGAACGATCACGAATGCGGCATAAGCATAGAGGAGGAGAAAAATGGCCCACTCGATTGTGATAGCCTGCCGCTGATATTCGATCAATTTCGTGAACAGGTCGAGGATGGTGATCCGCAACCCGTTGATGGCGTGGAATAACCCGAAGAAAAGGAAGACGATCTGGAAAAGCCAGTTCCCAAAAACGGCGTGGACCGAACCCACGCCCGCCAGCGCAAGAATGTACAAGGTGAAGAGGATGAATAACGCACTCCCGCCGATGCGGTGCATAATATAGGTCAGGAACGGCGCCTGTCCCTTGTACCGCAAGGCGGTCATCAAGCTTACGTTTCTGGTCAAGCCCATGAATGCCTCCGAAATGAATTAGTTAGGTGGAACACGGGCACTATTTTACCCCCTATTGTATGGATTGCTGGATTTTAAACAAAACCGCGCCCTCGCGGACGCGGCTTACTGATCACTGAAAATTGATTACTGACTTACTGCCCCACCGTCCTCGGCGGTGGAGCGAATTCTTCAATTGCCTTCACCACACCCGAAGGGGCCAGCGGACTGACCTTCGCGACCGAAGATTTCTTCTTACCAAATCCAATGCTGTCTAACACAAGCGTGCGTTTGAGCAATTGGATCCCAAAAGCGGGATCAACACCTTTTGGACAAGCCTGCGAACACGCGCCCGCCAGGTGACATTGATACGGGCCGTGGAAAATATCAACGGCTTCGAGACGTTCCTGCAAGCCGCAGTCGCGATTATCGGCGGTGTAACGATAGGCCTGCGCCAGGGCTTGAGGTCCAAGGAAGAGCGGATCGGTGGCAACGGTGGGACATGCCGCGAGGCACAGTCCGCATTTAATGCAGTGCGTGAACTGGCTGATTGCTTCACGCTCGTCCGGTGTTTGCAGGAATTCGCCCGTAGGTTCATCAATCTCTTTGGAGTTGGAATGAATGATGAACGGCTTGATGGCGGCATGTTTTTCGATGAGCGGCTCAAGATTCGGCACAAGGTCTTTGACATTATCGTAATTTGGAAGAGGCGCGACAGTGACAACATCAGTTCCAAGATGGAGCACTTGAGTCTGGCAGGCAAGTTGCGGCAAATGATTGATAAACATTCCGCACGAACCACACACGCCCATTCGGCAGGATGAACGCCACGCCAGTGTCGGTTCTTGAGTTGCTTTGAGCGCATGAAGCGCCTCGAGCACGGTCATGCCATCGGTGATGTTGAGGCGATATTCATCCCAATGGGG
The DNA here is from genome assembly GCA_021840275.1 of Chloroflexota bacterium. GTDB lineage: Bacteria > Chloroflexota > Anaerolineae > Anaerolineales > Villigracilaceae > Fen-1038. The sequence goes on from JAKBYW010000127.1 coordinate 2,291, forward strand.
AACGGAATCAGTTTCAGGGTCGAAGCGACGGACGCGGAAAGTGATCTCACGCGGGGTTGTTGTCTTATCACTCATAAAATTATCCTCCGAACTTAAAACTGAACGTCCACCAGGTGACGTATGTACCGAACGCAAAAATGAACAGCCCAAGCCCGATGATGGAAACATCCACTGCTTTCGCAAGGGTTGGTGTAAGCGGCAATTCGCGGATGATGCCGCGCAACCCATACAAGCCGTGATACAACGCGGCGGCCAGTAATAAGATGTAAAGAACGAACTGAGCAACGCTCTTTCCGCGTTCGATCATCGCGCCAAACTCGCGCGCCTTTTCCACGCTCATTCCATAGAAGACGGGCGCGTAGTGCATGACGGCGAGGTGCAGCCCAAGCAATACGATGATGATGGGGATAACCAGCAAATGTAAAGACCATAAACGTGTTTCGCGCATAATATTCTCCATTCCATGTCATTGCGAGGGCGCTTTTGGCCCGAAGCAATCCTCTACATGACGAGGAGATTGCTTCGTCGGGAAGAACACCCTCCTCGCAATGACGTCAATGATATTTACGGAAAAAACAGACTCGAACCGCCAAGGATAATGATCAGTCCAGCCAGCCCCATAATGACAAAGGTCAACGGACGATGGCGTTTGATGGATGATGAATATGGATACACAGGCTCTTTGGGTTTACCGAGAAAGAATCCCAACTCGGTGAGCAACAAGCGCACACCGTTCATCGCATGGAAGACGGCCGCTGCAAAGAGCAAATACTCGATCACCTTGAATGGCGGCGAAGCAAAAAGACCCATCAATCCCTGCCATGCTTCCACGCCGCGCATACGGTTCGCAGTTTCGATGATGTGCAAAAGCATGTACGCGATCAAGCCCAGGCCTGTGAGACGGTGTCCGAGATACAAATATCGTTCAAAGGTATAGCCGCCCGCGTACACCCAGCCTTTGAGTCCAAGTCGGTTGTTATAAGCAGTTGGTTTGTTTGAGTTCATAAATACTCCTCATTATGTCATTGTGAGCCGCTGGTCGAGTAGAGCGAGTGTTCTTCTCGCTCCTATCGCTTGCCCTGGCGGGCTAAGCCAGGGAGACCAAGGCGATGAAGCAAATTCTAATTGTCTTGGAGATTGCTTCCCCGGAAAAACGCCGGGACAGGCGGGCTGGGTTTCGACTGCTTGCGTCTCAACCACCAGCCCTCGCATTGACGAATTAGTACTTCCTCTCCACAGGCTTCCACATGGAGATATCAACAGGGATGTAATCCAACTTCGGGCCATCGCTTGTAAAGTGCGCCATCGTGTGCTTCAACCAGTTTTCATCGTCACGGACCTTGTGATCGCGGCGCGAATGACCGCCGCGCGACTCGGTTCGGGTCAAAGCGCCGAGCGTTGCCACCTCAGCCACATCAATCATGAATCCCGTTTCAATGGCGCGCTCCAGGTCCGTGTTGTAGCGCAGGCTCTTATCCTTCAACGAAATATATTTGTATCTTTTCTTCAGCTCACGGATCTTGTTCAGGCCCGCCTGCATTTGTTCGCCTGTGCGGAAGACACCCATATTAGCATCCAACGTTTTGCGTAACTCTTTGCGGATTTGGTAATGGTCCTCAGTCCCTTTGGATGCAAACAACGCCTCAATTCTGGACCGTTCAGCCTGCGCGGCTTCGAGAGGCGACTCTGCCGCTGACGCATTCGCGCAATAACGCGCCGCCTCCGCGCCGGTGACTCGTCCCCAAACTAAACATTCCGCAGTAGAGTTCGCGCCGAGTCGATTCGCGCCATGCAACGACACGCAAGCGACTTCGCCCGCCGCCCAAACATTTTCAATGGATGTATGACCTTTTATATCGGTATGCACGCCTCCCATGGTGTAATGTGCCACGGGGCGAATCGGGATCGACTTTTCGATGGGATCCAGCCCAATGTGTTTAATTGTCACTTCTCTAATAAGCGGAAGTCGTTCAAGGATTTTGTCCTTCCCCAAATGGCGTAAATCTAAATGCAGATAATCCAAGCCTTCAGGTCCAGTGAAGCCGCGCCCTTCTTCGATCTCGGTCATTTCTGAACGCGAGACCATATCGCGCGGCGCGAGTTCTTGTTTGCTTGGAGCGTACTTGTTCATAAATCGCTCGCCCTGATTGTTGACCAGGTAGCCGCCCTCGCCGCGACACGCTTCCGTCATCAAAATTCCGCTCGGAATCAAGCCTGTGGGGTGAAATTGGATGAACTCCATATCTTTGAGCGGAAGCCCGGCGCGGTAAGTCATGGCAAGTCCATCGCCTGTGACCGTTTCAGAATAAGTTGTGAAACCAAAGATCTGACCTGCGCCGCCAGTAGCGATAATCAATGCTTTGCCGCGTATCAACACGTAACGGCCATTGATCATGTCAATCATCGTCAAGCCAGCGAAGCGTTCGTTTTGGATAATGATCGAAGTGACGAAGCCTTCGTCGTAGCGATTGATCTTCTTCGTATGCTTCATCAATGTGTCGTACAGGGTTTGCATTTCGAGGTGCCCCGTTTTGTCAGCGGCGAAAACGGCCCGGGGATAGGTGTGCCCGCCAAACGGTCGCTGTGCGATGCGGCCGTCTTCACGTCGGGACCAGGGGATGCCCCAATGATCCAAATGTAAAATTTCCTTCGGCATTTCGTGGACGAAGAAATCCACCACATCCTGATCAGCCAAAAAGTCCGAGCCTTTGACAGTATCCCAGGCGTGGAGTTCGTAACTGTCGCCCTCGTCCTGCCGCATCACGGCGGCTGTGCCACCCTCCGCCGCAACTGAGTGTGCGCGCATCAATTGAAGTTTGGAAACCAACGCAATATCCAATTCTCCTTTGCTTTGCTGGGCGGCTTCGAGCGCGGCGCGCAAACCCGCCAAGCCCGTGCCTAGAATGATCAGATCGTGATTGTATACTTCCATAAACAACATTCTCCTCGTTAAAAGATGAAGACTTACCAATTTGGATTTTATTGTAGGATTTCCTCCCTCTTTTGGTTAGTGATAATTGTCATGGAATGGGGGGATGGATAGCCAAAAGCCAATAGACACAAAAGGCCGTCTCGCGAAACGAGACGGCCTTTTGTGTCTATTGCAAGCTAATCGCAAATTACATGTGCTTGATGATCGCGTCGCCGAACTCGGAACACTTGACTTCGATGGCGTTGTCCATAAGGCGGGCGAAATCGTAAGTGACGGTCTTGGCGGCGATGGCGCCTTCCATGCCTTTGACGATCAGGTCGGCGACTTCGCTCCAGCCCATGTAACGGAACATCATCTCGCCGGACAGAATGACTGAGCCGGGATTGACCTTGTCGAGGTCGGCATATTTCGGCGCAGTGCCGTGCGTGGCTTCGAAGATGGCATGACCGGTCTCGTAGTTGATGTTGGCGCCCGGAGCGATGCCGATGCCGCCAACCTGCGCGGCCAGTGCGTCGGACAGATAATCGCCGTTCAGGTTGAGGGTGGCGATCACGTCGTAGTCCTTCGGGCGGATAATTGTAAATTGCAGACTGACGTCCGCGATAGAGTCTTTGATCATGAGCATCTTCTTCCACTTGCCATTGCCGTGCATATCCCACAGTTTGAGCGCTTCTTCAATTTCCTTCTTGATGTCACCCTGCTGGGCAGGCGACATCATATCGAAGCCGGGATCGATCATCTTGGCGTTGTCTTCCACTGAGAGATTGGCGTTCTTTTCCTTGTTGCCAAGGATCCATGTCTCGCGCTCGGTCACGATCTGATTGCGGAACTCGCGCTTGGCAAGTTTATAACCCCAATCCTTGAAGGCGCCTTCG
>JAKBYW010000128.1:0-6019 GCA_021840275.1 Chloroflexota bacterium
TTTCCCCAAAAATAATAGTGAAGCAACGGACAGACCCGCTCCTTGGCGACGTCAGGGTGGTCGATCCAATACCCGACCGTATCGAACCACGAATTCGGGTTCCTGCCCTCAATCCATCCAACACTTAGATAGTGATGGATAATTTCATCGTCGTTCAAATGCTTTATATCGGGATATTCGTTGCGATAGAACTCTGCGTCAACACTACGCACCGCTTTTACCAAATTGCGTAATAGAATATTCATCTTTCGTGTGTCGCCCGTTTCTGATGATGCTCTCGTGACTCTTAGCTTGCTGAAGTTCGGCGAAGGCAACCTTTTCGTTCGATTTCAAGCCCGCCGCGTTTTTCATTGAGGCCGACGCCCGTCGCCCCGGCGCCGCTGATGGCCTGCATAATGGTCCGCGCGCCTGAAAGGGTCAAGCCGGGCCGGCGGCGAAATCGACCCCGCGGTTCGACGGCTCTTCTCGAATAACGACCACTCCATTTTCCGCGGATCAAGAAACGGGGGCAGCCGATTTCCGCATCGACGGCCCGGAGCCCCACGGCATGAAGACTCCGATGACTTTTCGGCATCGAATCGCCAGACCCGACGCTATCGCTGGCGGCGGGGAACTCCTCATCGCCCGAATGTTGAACGGGTGCGTTCAGCGGCGCTTCCTTGTCATATTCACTCCCGATCCGCAGCCAATATGCTGAACCCTATCAGGCGAAGAATCCGTTCGAGTCCCCTCCGATCGTTCCTGACACCGCGGGAGCCGGCAATTAAGTGTGTTACTTCCCGTTAGAAGCCGCATCGGAAAATTTGATTTGTACGCGCATCAGGTCTCGATTAAGGCCTCCGTGAAACACGGTGTAATATAAATAAGGTTCCTGACCCGTTCTCTCGAAGTTGCGGCTTGTATCCGCTGGGTCGAGAAGAGATGGGTAGGGCGTAAACGACGCACCAAGTCCTTCGATCGTCACAGGCATGCGCATAGACCAATTAATCAGATCTGGAGATACCGAAAAAAAGAAACCACGATCTTTGATGTATCCCATCCCGACATACATTTGCAAATAGGTGTTATAGGTTACTGACGTAACACCGCCAAGATTGCGAATAAAAGCGCAGGATGCTGTTTTAGAACGAATATAGCCGTTACCATCCCATATTTCCCAAGACGCCGCGTCACCGAGATTTTGAGTGCGCATCATGCATATACCAGTTTGCTGTTGCGCGGCTGATGGGTCAGTATAATATAAAAAGAATTTATAATAATATCCGTCTTTGGAAACGATATTAGTTCCGTTGAAATCGCCATAAATTGTTTGTTTAGTTGAATTACATTGGAATGAGCTTTTCCACGGCGTTACCGGATAGCGCACAAGATAATCAGTAGGGTGACCAAAACTCGCACCGGCATCGCGTGAAATGGCTAAAGTAATGGCATTCACCCATCCATCAATCTGATTGCGGCACGAGCGATCGACGAGAACCCCATACCATTCGCTGTGCATGTAAGCATAGATCGTCTTGCCATCGGTTGTGTAAGGCGAATTCAGCCATTCATGATACCTGAAAGCACCAAAGACAGGGTCATTATCAGACGAATGAATGACAGCACATTGATGCCTGACTGTATCGAGTGTTCGTCCTACCGCCCGACGCACATTATAGTGCGAGGCAATCAAATTTACGTTGCCTGATGCATCACGATAAGCGCGTGCAGGCTCGTCGGGAATATCAAAGGGGGCGCATTTATCCGTCGCGTAGGTGAAAACGGCTTGCGGCTGTCCAATGGCGGTGGCGGTTGCTGCCGGATATACCAATGGCGAGTTGCTGACCTGCATCTCCGCCGCCCCAGAGCGAGCGGCGTACACATACCACATACGCAGCCGATTCTGATCGCCAGGTGGAATTCGCCAGGAAAAACCATGCGCGCCCGTCAGCCTATAAAGCGCATTAACATCCGGGCGCATGACTGCAGTCGGGAAATTGCCCATTAACGCGCCCGAACCCTTCGGACCATCCCTGTATATGGAAATAGTAACTGAAGCAGATGGGTTTACGGGATCGAATGCCCAGCCTGAAAGCAGGCCGTTCTTAACACCGTCCGCTGTGCCTCGCAGCGCGATGGCTTCCATGGCGAGCGTTTGGGTACTCACAACGAGAAAGGCAAGGAAACTAAAGCGGAGAAATTTCATACAGCTGCCTTTCAGATCGGTATTTGGGTCTACAAGATCCGATTAAGTCATTCATTACGTTGACTTGGGGTAACCAGAACGTATCGTCATAATCTGCCCCACATAGGCTGGCATGCAAACCGCCAGTAGGTCGGCTTTGCTTGCCACACGGAACCGGCGCTTCCAACCGCCGCGGAACATCTCGAAATCAAGACCGCCTCCAGCCGTTCCATAGCGTCACCTTTCGCCGACAAATCCAAGAGGCGCTCGTCATTGCCGAAAAGCCCAGCATCCACAACGCCACGACCAACGCTCTCCGCCCTCGCTCAAGCGATCACGTTATACGTGACTCAACGAGGCTTTTTGGAGGCGTACAAGCCGTTCCAGCATCGCCAATCTGCGCTCCCGGGAATAGATAGCCCCGCCCGCGCCGTAGCTACCGCGCCTATCTTATATAGCCAAAATACTTCAAGGCCTTCTCCAGTTTGACATTGCTTAATTCCGCGAGATCGGGATCCAATTCACGCTTCCACTTGCCAACCGAATCCTTGACGTCATATGTCGTCCTATGTTCACTATGAGCTTCTTTCGTTACAGCAGAAACGCACGCAGAGACAGTCTCCGGCGCAGCATCGATTCCTATCCACGAAAATAAGCGCTCTAACTCTTGATGGGTATCCTCGACCAAATCTTCGTACCTCATAATCTTCGACTGCTTTCTCTGCTGAGCAGCAAGTGTAATGTCGTTTGCGCCCCCAGCAAAGTTATCTATCCATTCGACATTACATTTCGCATGCTCAGCCCCAAAATGAAGAAACTTTCTTTTTTCATTGAACATCTTTGCTGAGGTAAAGCAGTCTCTAAAATCCCTCACCAGTATTATTTCTCTTACGTTGGGATACATCGAGACGAGAATTTCTTGGGTTTTGAAGTACCCAATCATTTTCTCTGCAAAAAACGGAGCCCCTCGATCAGTTTCGGCACCACAAAACGAATTATAGCATGCGTCGATCAATTGCCGTGCGGCGCTCACGGATTTTGCAATAATTAACGAACCTGCCCGCGCCCTAGCCTGCGTGTCCAGCCGCGCAAAAAGCGATGCCTTCAAAATATCGTTGGACGGAAAATCCCACACCTCTCTTCGCACGAACTGGTCCGAAGCGCTACCGCTGTCGCCAAAGCGACAGATTGCACGGAACACGTTCGCATAATAACTCGCGAAACGATCTTCAAAAGGAAAGATTCGCGTCGATGCAATCGCCGGGTGTTGGGAAAGCAGTCCCATAAGATAACTCGTACCAGACCGGCCCATGGCAGTTATAATGATCGGGGTCCTGGAGGGTTCGACGTGAATATCGGAATATTCCAGTTGCATACTGAATAAAGGCGTCCGCTCTAGGCCCGCGCCGTTGGATCCAAATATCGTTACGGTTTTCGGATATTTGAGGGCGCGGAGATTCAAGGCAGATGAGAATCCAAACTCTCCCTCATGCCCAACACTGGCAAGGCCGCCGTGCCTGAACCGCTTAACCGCCATCGGGACGCGTACGTCAGCAACTTCGACGAAAAATTGCCCTAAACGCTGATCGTTATCAAGAATCCACCCCGCCAACATGAGTTCATCGATGTTTAACGAAACGCCCTTTGCAGGAAAGTCGAGCGCTGCCTTTATGCCGCCGCCCCTTGCTGTGACAAAACATTCAGTGACGTTGGCAACACTTATTGTATCTCCGCTCATAAGACGCTCCGGTGTCGAGAGGGTAGCACGTCCAATCGCCTAGACGCTTCAAAGCACTGGCCCTAAAAGCACCGTCCGCAGGTGCTTGAGTTTTTACTCGCAGGCAAGTGCTATCCTGTCGTTCTGCGTCGCCTGTAGGTCAGGTTATACAAATCAACACGCGTCGTCTACCTGATAAATTACCCGGACGCCGCAGTACTCCTCGGCTTTGCCTAACGAAATGATGCCGATTGGCGCCAGCAGTCATCGGCGACCGAACTGATTGGCGCCCATACGTCAAAACTTGAACAATGCCACTGATCACGCGGAAATCATCAAATCGCGGCTTGCCCCGCGCGGCGGTCGAAAGATGCGGCGCAATTTCAAAAAATGTTCGTCCGTCAGCCAAAACTGACCTCACTCGTCGACGCTTCGTTTTGGAAATCGTAAATCACAGACCGCTGATCGAGCCAACCAATTTATGGGCCGGGCCCTAATCCGCGCCAGCGGCGGAAAGCCAGATCTGCTTCAAGTCGTCTCGCACGATTTCGGCAGGCAGATCCCTAAACGCGTTGATCGCGCGTTTCATGCCTTCTGTGGCGGATTCAATCACTGCGGTGTGAGCCAACTTGATGGCTGGATCGCTCAGCATATTGGCGATTTCCCAATCAACCATCGGCGCGCGCCGAAGCGCGCGCGCGTCGTTGATATAGTTAGTCTCACGGACAAATTGGAGGCCGTACCGGAATTCGCCCTCAAACCTCCCCTGCTCCCGTTGCAGTGGCGCGAAAAGCCCAGCGTAGTCGTTTCTTTGGTCGCCGTAACCACGCGCCTTTTTCCAAATGAACTCTCGTGCCGACCTGCAATAATAATGATTGATCCACGCATTTTCCGCGCTTGGTTTATCCGAGAGAGCGGGCCTCCCCGACTTTAAATAAATATGTGGCGTTCCTCTTTCATTAAAAAAACCATATTTTGCATGTCGAAAGGCGATTGGATAGTGGCATGTGGAATAGAGGAATTTATTTGGCCTCAATATGACTTTTACATGATTATTTGCGCAGGGCTCTCGCGATTTAAAGCGTCTAATCGTAAGGTCATCTGACCAAGCCTGGTGCCCATTGGCGCCGAAAAAGAGCCAGTTTAACCCAATCGCATCGACGCCTTGCCTATTCTGTGAATTCATAAACGCCATAATGCCATCGTACTTGTCAAAGTCGAGCATAATGAACTCGTCGGCATCAATAATAGCGGCCCACCGATAATTCAGGATTTGCGGCACAACGGAAAGCGCGTGTCCATATGCCTTGAACTGTGGGGGCGCCGCGCCATGATCGCTGTTCTCAAGCCAGGTAATCAGGCCAGCCCGCGCCAATGCGAAAAGAAGGGCGTCCGACCCGTCCGTGTTATCGTTGCTGTAAACAAAAAAATCCTTGATCCCGAGACAGCGATGCCAGGCCAGCCATTCAAGCAGATAAAGCCCTTCGTTCCGAACCGTCGCAATCAGGCAGATTTCCTTCGACGGCTCCACTTTCCCGCGCATGTCCGCGTTGAGCGCGAACGGAAGCGAACGTGGATTGATGGCCATATCGCGCTCGGCGACCGGGTCGAAATCCGCTGTGACGCGCTCGATTCTCGGACATTTTTCCCGTTCTTGCTGGGTTCGCCCGATCCAGTCCACAAGCCGTGGCAAAGCGTGAACGGCCCATGGATCGCCAGGATATAGTGAGGCCAATCTCCGAATCGCTTCAGGGGACTCCACGAGCCAGTCGCCGAGGGCGGCGATCTGTTCCGGCGGGATCTTTGCGACGTCGAGGGACGCCAGATCCGGCCCAAGCTGATCGGCCAGGGAGAGCAAAACCGCTTTGATCGCGTCCACCGACCAGGAGACGTCCTTATCCTCCTTCAACAGTTCAATGACCTCGCGACTCAAAGGGAAAATCGGTTGCGGTTCTACCGCCTCCAGGCGGAAAATTTCCCATTCGCGGGCTTCCACGCGATTGATTTCCACCGGGCTCGGCAAGCCTTCCTTGGCCGGATGAGCGCACAAATAGCGACCGGTCCTCAGATGACGCAGATGAAAAAAGCCGCCGTCGCGCGCCTCCAGTTTCAGCCACGCCGCAGCGTGCGGAAATTTT
>JAKBYW010000129.1:0-5984 GCA_021840275.1 Chloroflexota bacterium
CAACCCCAACACCTCAACCCACAGCCACAATCACACCCGCGCCAAATGTCCCCTTGGCGGCCATTCAGATCAACGCGCCCGGCCCGGAGTCGAGGGTGGCTTCGCCGCTGGATGTCCGCATTATGGCAGTTTCAGGCAAGAGTAATCAAGTGGAACTGGCTCTTTATGGCGAAGATGGACGCTTGTTCAGCAGGTCGGTAAGAGTATTGCCGAGTCATCCGAGTGGTGAATACTTGTTTCTGAAGATCCCGTTCGAGATCCGTGCTGCGGCGGAGGTCGGCATTTTGCAAGTCAGCACAAAGGATGAATATGGGCGCATTCAGTCTCTTAACACAGTACGCGTTTTGTTGATATCAACCGGTGTCAGCCAGATCAATCCGGCGGGCAATGGCATATATGAGCGCGTGACCCTGCTTCATCTTCCGGCGGGAAGTACGGTTTCAGGCGGCGTTGTAAATGTCGAGGGCCAGTTCATTCCGTTCAATCATAAGCAGGTGGTCCTCGAGTTGGTCTCTGATGATGGCAAAAGCCTCGTATCGCGTGTGTTGAACTTTGACGGCTTGGACGCGCAAAATTTCAGCACGACCCTCCCGTACAAAGTCAGCGCGCCGACACAGGCGCGGCTCTTCCTTCGTCAGCCGGACGATGTATTGGATACCCCGGTGTATGTTTATAGTCAGGAGATCACTCTCGATCCATAATGCCATTATCGCGGGATGGCATGGATGGGTGTCAGTTTTTTGGAAAACCACTCAAAACGAATGGCACAAACGGCACTGGGTGAACGCATCTTACATCTAGCTAGACAATTAGTCAAAATAGCGTATCCTCTGGTGAAACAGATGCCACTATTTACGCAAGGTGCTTGCCGGTTTTTTGCAACTTGTCCAGGCGTAAGATGCGTTTGTCCTGCCCTAGGCATTGCGATACCTGCGGGCTAACATGCAGGCTATTATATCTTGCATCTTTCATGCCTCTATGCTAAAATCTTTGTGTACGGGAACTCAATATCGAAAGCAACGAGAAGTGGGTAACCCCCACTTTTCTGCTTGTATATAAAGGACGATCACGGAGCAAGATGGCATGACCACAAAAAACGAGTTTGCCCAAGCCTTCAACGAAGTACTGGAAGAAAAACAACTCTCCAAGGAAATTATCCTCGGTGCAATTGAATCCGCCATGGTTTCGGCTTATCGGCGGGCTGTCAACGCCTCGACGGCGCAGCAGGTCGAAGCAAAAGTGGACCCCGATACCGGGCAGGTGACTGTCTTCGCTGAAAAGGAAGTCGTTGAAGACGTGCTGGAAGAAAAGACCGAAGTGACGCTGGAAAACGCGCGCAAGGTCAATCCTGAAGCACAATTGGGCGACATGGTGATCGTCGAATCGACACCCGCGGACTTTGGCCGCGTCGCCGCGCAGACGGCCCGCCAGGTCATTCAGCAGCGCATCCGTGAAGCCGAACGTTCCAACCAGATGGAATATTTTGCCCGCCAGACCGGCGAGATCATTTCCGGTATCGTGCAGGCTACCAACGCCCAGGTTTCCACGATTGGCCTCGATATGAAGGCCGAAGGCGTTTTGCCTGCCAATCAAAAGATACCCAACGAACGCTTCAAGGTCCACGACCGCATCCGCGCAGTGGTGCTGGAAGTCAAAGACGGCTCACGCGGCCCGCAAATTATTCTCTCGCGTGCGCATCGCAACTTCCTGCGCCGCTTGCTCGAGAACGAAGTCCCTGAAATCTATCATGGCATCGTCGAGATTAAGGCCATTGCGCGCGAACCAGGCGCACGTGCCAAAGTCGCTGTGATGGCGACCCAGGCAGGCGTTGATCCGGTCGGTGCGTGCGTGGGTATCAAGGGCGTCCGCATTCAGGCCATCGTCAAGGAATTGCATGATGAAAAGATCGACATCATTCAATGGGATCAAGATCCTGTTACTTATATTTCCAAAGCCATCAGCCCGGCGCGCGTCAACGGCGTGTACCTGAACGAAGTCGATGGGACTCGCACCGCGACGGTGGTTGTGATGGAAGACCAACTCAGCCTTGCGATCGGACGCGATGGTCAGAACGCACGTCTCGCCGCGAAGTTGACTGGCTGGCGCATTGATATCAAGTCTGTGGTCGAAGCTGCGAGCGACACACTTGCCAAGTTGCAAAACGATCCCGCACTGGCGGCCACGCTTCCGGCCGCGGCAGAAGCCATGCCACAGATCGAAGAGATTTTGGCGAAGAAGTCCGAAGGCCGGCCTGTCACGCCGGAAGAGTACACTGTGATTGGTCAATTTGTGGACCGTGTCGAACGTCGCGCGATTCAAGTCAAGGAAGAAGCGGTTCGCGCGGACGAGGAGCGGGAGGCCGCGGCTCGAGCCGAGGTGCCGCCTGCGGCCTTTAGCATGCTGCTCGACAGCCTGGGCCTGAAGGAACACATCTTCAATATTCTGGTCGAAGCTGGTTTTGAGACCATCGGCGATCTGATGATGTCGCTCAAGACGGATCCCAACCACGTGCTTGGCTTGCCCGGCATTGGCCCGAAGGCCATACAGAATATCGAAGAGCAGATTGCGGCCATGACCTTCCCTGAACCTGAGCCTGTCGTTGCAGAACCGGCTCCGGTTGTTGAACAGGTGGCGCAACCGGCCGCAGTTGAAGAAACACCGGTTGGCGAGGCGCCCGCTGAAGTCAGGAAAGAAGCGAAGTCCGAGGAAGAGGACAATGAACTTGCCAAAGATGGCATCTCTCTGGATGAATTGTTCAAGATGAAGCCCGAAATCTTCCAGGTGACCGCCGCGCCCGAAGAAGAGTCAACGGATAAGAAGAAAGGTAAGAAGAAGAGCAAGGGCACCGAGTTGGTGCTTGATGAAGAACGTGGCGAGGTCGTGCGCGTGAAGAAACATAAACGCGGCGATGGTGGTGTTTGGGAAGAAGAATAAATAGATGTCGTTGCGAGGGCGCTCTTCCCGAAGCAACCTCCTCGAGAATGAGGAGATTGCTTTGCCGAAAAAAACAACTCGCAATGACGAATGAAACAAGGTGACTAGGAAAATTGTGCAACGCGTGAAGCACGTTCCCCAACGCACTTGTGTTGGATGCCGCACCGTGATGGCGAAACGCCAACTGGTGCGCATCGTCCGCACGGCAGACGGGGTGCTGGTTGACCCGACGGGTAAACTGGCTGGGCGCGGCGCGTACTTGCATGATAAGCGTTCCTGTTGGGAAAACGGTTTGAAGGGAAGCCTGGCTAACGCTCTAAAAGTTGCCTTAACTCCCGCTGATCATGAGCGCCTTGAGAATTTTATGCATACGTTTTCCAAAGCGGACCCCGGCGAATAGAATATGTGAACGACCAGCCACTCGCTCACTGACCATCGCCGCGAAAGATCAGCATTGGGCAAACCAGGGAACTGCCGACCAACGCTTTGCTTATTTGAACTACGGAGGTGGCCTATGAGTGCAAAAAAGATTGAACTTCCTGCCAGTATCGTGATACGAGACCTGGCGGCCAAGATCGAAAAAAGCCCGATTGAGATCATCAAAAAACTGATGACGAACGGAGTCATGGCGACCATCAATCAGCCCGTGGATTTTGATACCGCGGCGATTGTGGCGGCTGAATTTGGTTTTGAAGCTGTTCTTGAAGCACAGGAAGAGATCGTAAAAGAAGAGACCGGCGAAGTGCCGCTCTGGCGTCGCCTGATCGCGGATGAAGAAACAAAAGCGCTGATCGCGCGTCCGCCTGTGGTGACCATTCTCGGACACGTTGATCATGGCAAGACATCCCTGCTCGATGCGCTTCGTCAAACGGACGTGGCGGCGGGTGAGGCGGGTGGAATCACGCAGCACATCGGCGCGTATCAAGTTGAAAAGAAGGGACGCACAATTACCTTCCTCGATACGCCGGGACATGCGGCCTTCACTGCCATGCGCGCCCGCGGCGCACAAGGCGCGGACATTGTGATCCTAGTCGTCGCGGCGGACGATGGCGTCATGCCCCAGACGAGAGAAGCCATCGCTCACGCGAAGGCCGCGCGCGTGCCGATCATCGTGGCGCTGAATAAGATCGATAAACCCAACTCCAACCCCGACCGCGTCAAGCAACAACTTGCCGAACTCGAACTCGTCCCCGATGATTGGGGCGGCAATACGATGGTCATTCCCGTTTCTGCCAAGCAGAAGACGGGAATTGATGATCTGCTCGAAGGCATTTTACTGGTAGCCGATAATACCGACATCCGCGCCAACCCGAAGGGGAAGGTCATCGGCACGGTCATCGAAGCGGAAGTGGATAAATCAAAGGGAACGGTCGTCACACTTCTTGTCCAGAATGGGACGCTGGAGTCTGGCGATATTGTTGTGGCAGGCCGATCTTATGGCCGCATGAAAGCTTTGTCTGATTACAAGGGCAAGCCTGTCAAGAAAGTTGGTCCATCCACGCCGGTGGCAGTGATGGGATTGAACGGCGTTCCCGCGGCGGGCGATGTGTTCCAGGTGGTTGATTCAGAAAAAGAAGCGCGCGCCATTGTCGATGAACGCGCTGATGCCGCCAAGACTGCCGCCAATGTGCAAAAGAAAGTTTCGCTTGAAGACTTGTTTGCCAATTTCAAAGCGGGAGAAGCCAAGGAATTAAACCTGATCGTCAAAGCCGATGTGCAAGGCTCGCTCGAACCGATCATGTCAGAGTTGGCGGAACTCGGCAAAGGCGAGATCGGTGTCAAAGTGCTGTATGCTGAAACGGGCAACATCGGCGAGAACGATGTGATGCTGGCTTCGGCTTCCAAGGCTATTGTCATTGGCTTCAGTGTGCAGGCAGATGTCGCCGCCCGTCGTCTGGCTGAAAAAGAAGGCGTCTCCATCCGCCTGTACGACATCATTTACCGCATGACGGAGGATATCGAAAAAGCCCTCAAGGGTATGCTCGAACCTGTTGTTGTTGAGAAAGTCATCGGACGTGCGACGGTGCTGGCTGTATTCTCCGCATCCAAGCTCGGACGTGTAGCGGGTTGCCGCGTCACCGAAGGCGAGTTGCGCCGAAATGCGAAGGTGCGCTTAATGCGCGGCGCGACCGACATTGTCTTTGAAGGCGAGATGGCATCCTTGCGTCACGAGAAGGAAGATGTGCGCGAAATACGTACCGGCTTTGAATGCGGCGTGGGTTTCAAGAACTTCAACGATATTCAAGTAGGCGACCATCTGCTTTGTTTTGTTTTAGAGACCTCATCGTAGTAAACTGTAGATAGAAATCAAACATGACGTCAGAACTTCGCCTTCAACGTATTGCGGATCGCATCCGCCAGGAACTCTCGGAAATGTTAATTCGAGAGTTAAG
This sequence comes from Chloroflexota bacterium, assembly GCA_021840275.1. GTDB lineage: Bacteria > Chloroflexota > Anaerolineae > Anaerolineales > Villigracilaceae > Fen-1038. Next base: position 5,328 of record JAKBYW010000129.1, read on the forward strand.
CGATCCGCGCTTGAAACTAATTTACGTGACTGATGTTAATGTGGACAAGGAACTCGCTTGGGCGGATATTTACGTCTCGGCCGTCGAAGGAGCATCACGTTCCGAAGAAGTGCTGGCGGGGTTGGAATCTGCCAGCGGCTTCATTCGCCGGACTTTGGCCGGACGCATCGAACTGCGGGTTTTTCCCCGCGTCCGGTTTCACTGGGACCCAACACCCGAGAACGCGGATCACATCGAGAAGGTGTTGGCAGAATTGCGCCAAAAGGGAAATCCCAGTAAGAATTGACGTAACCTTTCGTCAGTTATTTCGACTATACAATGATATGTATAAGAGGGCTCTCAAATACTTATGAATGAATCGGTAAATACTGCAATCAAAATCCAATTGGCGGATGCCAGGAATATTCTGATTGCCTCGCATGTCCGTCCCGATGGCGACGCGGTCGGCTCTTTGCTCGGCCTGGGGCTGGCCTTGCAACACGCAGGCAAGAATGTGCAAATGGTTTTAGCCGATGGCGCGCCTTCCTCTTTCAAACATCTCGAAGGCGCGGAGCAGGTCAAGACCAAAGTCGAGGGGACATTCGATACATTCATCACCGTTGATTGCGCCGACTTCAAGCGCACGGGCAAACTGTTTGAATCCATTGGTCAGCCTGA
>JAKBYW010000130.1:0-5970 GCA_021840275.1 Chloroflexota bacterium
TACGGCCAACACCGCCTCCTACACCTACAGGCTTCTGGGATAAAAAACCAAAAAGAACGCCTGGGCGATTTCAGCGCACACTGGCTGGGCAGGCATTTCCCAAAGTTGCCAATCTTGCGCGGCGACTTCGAAAAAAGAATTCGGTCACTGCTCATTTACCTGTAGGACATCTGGCGCGAATTACAAAAAACGCTTCGGCCTGTCATCCAGCTATTCCATGTTAGCGGAAACTAAAGGTTACCAGAACTCAGGAAATCTGTCTAAAATGACCAAAGGGTTCCAAGTCTGTCTTGAAAACCCTTTGGCGTAGATTGAAGGGTAATTGAGATTAGCCTGCGCTAATTTTTATGAGTGCGTCTTTTAACCGCTCCACTTCTTCAAGAGTATTGTAATGAGCCGCCCCAACTCGTACCATGCCGCCACTGTCTTCCAGACCCAACCGCTCAGTCACATTAATGGCATAGTAGTTTCCATCCCAGACGTAGATTCCTTGCTCTGCCAGTTGCTCTGCCACCTTACGCGGATGCAAATCCTTCAAGCGGAAGGAATAGGTCGCCACTCGCTCGTCCAATCGGCGAACATCGGTTAATCCATAAATGGTCAATTCGGGGATTGCTTCCAAGGCCGATAACAGCGCTTGGTTGATTTCAAATTCACAGGCTCGGATGGCGGTCATCGCCTTCTTTAGATCCAGGCGACGACCCAGGTAACCTTCCTCTCTTAGCCCTTCGAGATATTCATCGCCGAAAATCTTGCCAACCCATTCAAAATATTCAATTGCTCCAAGCACGCCCGCGATGGCCTCATGATTTTGTGTGCCAGTCTCGAACTTTCCTGGCAGCTTATTTGTCGCTGGACGCACTTTGTATGCAAAAAGTTTTTCCAGTAGTTCTCGCTTTCCATACAGAATGCCGCAATGACTTCCGAAGAATTTATAACTTGAAGATACGAGGAAATCACAGCCCAGCTTTTGAACGTCAATCGGACCGTGAGGTGCATATTGAACGGCGTCAATATATACCATAGCACCAGCATCATGTGCCATCTTTACGATCTTGGCAACTGGATTGATTGTTCCAAGCGAATTGGATGCATACCCTACAGCCAGTAAACGCGGCTTTCGTTCCAGGGCCTTCTGCAAATCATCCAGTTTCAGCGTGCCGTCTTCCACATCAAAATCCACCCAGTTGACTTTGACGCCTCGATCCTGCGCTGCCAATAGCCAGGGAGTCGCGTTTGCATCGTGGTCGAGACGGGTAAGAACAATCTCATCGCCTTCCTTCCAATCACGTGAAATCGAACGGCTGATATGCAGGGTCAGGGTGGTCATGTTGTTGCCGAAGACGATTTCCTCCGCACTGGATGCATTGTAGAAGTCTGCCATAGCGCGGTGGGCTTCATCAAGAACGGCATCTGAAGCGATGCTGGTGGCGAAAGCGCCTTCGTGATTGGCGTTACATTCCAACAAGTATTTGTTGATGCGATCCAGGGACTGTTTTGCAATTTGGGTTCCACCGGGATTATCGAAGAAAATAGCAGGGCGGTTGAGGGAAGGAAACTGGCTTCGAATAGCAGACAAGTCAAGGGGCATAGAATTACCTCCAAAAAGAAATGAGTGATGGGCTGGTCGAATTATAGCCCATCACTCATTTTCAATTTTGATTTATGATAAGTCATCTTACAGTGTGTCCGATCACCAGACGGACAGTAAATGTGAAAAAGTTTTGTGAATTGTGCGCCTCACCATAAATTTTTCGGAACGCATTCCGGAATCCTTTATGGAAAGAAAGCAATCCTGGAAAATCTCTTCGCTTATAAGGTCCGTCCGGCGACGGACAAGCTGCCCGGCAAATTCGAGACTGGCACACAAAACCATGAAGGCATTGCTGGAGTTTTAGGCGCAATCGAATATTTCGAATGGGTTGGTCGTCAATACACCGGCACGCAAACCGATGCGCTAAAAGAAGACGGATTCTCTGGTCGTCGTTTGCTCCTGAAACAGGCCATGAACCTGATCCGTTCGTATGAGTTTGAACTCAGCCGGGCATTGCTGGAAGCTCTGCAGTCCATCCCAAATCTGACACTTTACGGCCTTGCCGATGTCCGCCGTGTGGATGAGCGCGTGTCAACTTTTTCGTTTACGTTAAAAGGTCAATCGCCGCGCAGTGTCGCCAAAAAACTCGCGCAAAATGGTATCTACGTTTGGGACGGAAATTATTACGCCATCAACGTGACCGAACGGCTCGGTTTGGAAGAAAGCGGCGGCATGGTGCGCGTCGGTGCGGCACATTACAACACTTTGGATGAAGTCGCAAAGTTGAAAGATGTATTGCTCAAGATCAGCGCTGGTTAATTTCGAACAAGGAACGATAGTCAATACAGATGCCTCATCAGACTCCTGAATCCATTCTCAAGGCCGCCTTTGGATACGACACCTTTCGTCCGCTCCAACGCGAGGTGATCGAAAACGTTCTCGACAAACGCGACACGTTGGCGGTCATGCCCACCGGCGGCGGGAAATCCTTGTGTTATCAGATCCCTGCGCTGATCTTCGGCGGGCTGACCGTTGTTGTATCCCCGCTGATTGCGCTGATGAAAGATCAGGTCGAGCAGATGCGCGCGTACGGTGTACCGGCCTTATTTCTGAACAGTTCACTTTCTGCCGAAGCCTATCAGGAAAATATGGATTATGTGCGACGCGGCCAGGTCAAACTTTTATACGTCGCCCCCGAGACGCTCCTGACCGCGCGCATTCTCTCGCGTCTTTCCACGCTGAAAGTGGATTGCCTGACGATTGACGAAGCACACTGCATCTCGGAATGGGGCCACGACTTCCGCCCTGAGTATCGCCAACTGGTGGATGTCCGCTGCCGGTTCCCCGACGCGATCTGCCTGGCTTTAACGGCGACCGCCACCCAGCGAGTCCGAGCCGACATCAAATCCACTTTGGGATTCGCCGCCTCCAACGAATTCGTTGCCAGCTTCAACCGCGAGAATCTCTACATCGAAGTCGCGCCTAAACGCGATGCGGCCATTCAGACCACGCGCTTTCTTGAACACTTCAAAGATCAATCGGGAATCATCTATTGCTTCTCGCGCAAACAAGTGGACGAGCTTGCAGATCACCTGATGCGCAAGGGACATTCAGTGCGCCCGTATCACGCCGGGCTGGAGGATGACGTGCGCCGCCGCAATCAGGAGGCCTTCATCTGCGACGACGCGCAGATCATCGTGGCGACGATTGCGTTTGGCATGGGCATCAACAAACCGGATGTGCGCTTCGTGCTTCATTATGACCTACCCAAGAGCGTGGAAAGTTATTATCAGGAAATTGGACGCGCCGGGCGCGACGGCCTGCCCGCACACTGCCTTCTGCTTTACAGCTATTCGGACGTTGCCAAACTAAAATATTTCATTGACCAAAAAGAAGGCGACGAACGCCGCGTGGCAATGCAGCACCTGGACGCCATCGTGCGATACGCCGAGGATGAAGTCAACTGCCGGCGCAAATCTTTGCTTAATTATTTTGGCGAACCTTATTCTGAATCGAATTGCCGCAACTGCGATAATTGCAACGCTGAAGCGCCTGTGTTGGATGACATCACCATCCCGGCACAAAAATTCTTGTCGTGTGTCAAACGCACCGGCGAACGATTCGGGGCCAGCCACGTGACAGATGTTCTGCTTGGATCAAAGAAAGAAAAAATCATTCAATACGAACACGACAAGTTGTCCACACATGGCATCGGCAAGGAACTGAATCAAAAACAGTGGATGCACCTCGCCCGTCAATTGGTGCAGATGGGCTATCTTAATCAGGACGGCGAATTCCGCACGTTGAGTTTGACGACCAAAGCCACTGATGCGCTCAAGAACCGAACAAAGATCATGGGACAATTGCAGGAAGCCGGGCAGCGTGCGCCGAAGAAAGCCAACAAGTCCGAGTTGGAATACAACCATGCTCTGTTTGCGATCCTGCGTACGAGGCGCAAAGAACTGGCGGACGAAGCGGGCGTGCCGCCTTACGTTATTTTCTCCGACCGCACGCTGGTGGAGATGGCGGCCTATTATCCGCAGACGGCTGAAAGCCTGCTTGCCATCTCCGGCGTGGGACAGGTCAAGGCGCGGCAATATGGCGAGACTTTCCTGGATTTAATGAGGGACTATTGTCAGAAACATGGTTTGGCTGAGAAGAAGAAAGAATCCGTGCGTGAGAAAAGCGATTCAGGCCGCCGCTATGCAATGGTCGCTGAAGCGTATAACGACGGTGAGTCCATCGAGAGCCTGATGGCGCGCTATAAAGTTCAAGTGGGGACGATCCTCGATCATCTTGCGCGTTACGCCATGGCTGGGAATTCCTTGCGGAATGATGGCAATGATCTTCTGTCTCTGTCCAACATCCCGCCCGATCAGCAAAAATGCGCTTTCGAAGCTTTCGACGAGTTGGGGACGGCTTTCCTGAAACCGGTCTTCGATAAATTAGGCGGCGCGATCAATTACGACGAGTTGAAGATCCTGAGGCTCATCGCGTTAAGTCAACAGAATAAGTAGCCCGTTAATATAAAAATCACACAAAGTGTGTATACTAGGATTAGACACCACAAGGAGGCCCTATGTTTGACAAAGTATTACTCGCTGTAGATGGCTCGGAGCACGCCTTGCGCGCCGCACGCATGGCCGCGGAGTTGGCGCGCAGCATGAAATCAACAGAACTGCGGATTGTGGTGTCTTACGAATCCATCCCGCCTTATTTGGGCGAGCCAAACATGCAATCCGCAATCACTGCGCGCATGAAGGAGGCGCAGTCTGTTTTGGATCAAGCCGTAAAGGAAGTAGGGAAAATTCCGGGCACAGTCCATACCGAAGTGCTGGAAGGGCCGCCTGCTGATGCCATTATTGATGTGGCAAATACGCGTGAAAGCGATGTGATCGTGATGGGCTCACGTGGGCTGGGCCGGCTGGCCGGACTTTTGCTGGGAAGCACGAGTCAAAAAGTTGTCAGCCACGCGCCCTGCCCGGTGTTGATCATCAGATAGTTGTCAGTCGAGCAATTTAGCGCGCTGTTCGGCTTCGGTGAATTCCTCGGGGGTATTAACATTCCAAAACGCGACGTGCTCAGGGTCGTAACGATCCACTTCATCCATGTCGAGCACGCGTACATTAACTTGCGGGAACCATGAAATCATCCGCCAGTGATCCAGGGCCATGGCAGCTTCAATGGCCGGGATGCAATTCTCGCGGCGATAGACTGCGTGAAGCGGCTCGAACCCTTCGGGCGTTTTGGCGATGACAACATCCGCTTCTTCCCGGACGAGAATGCCGGCCGCGGCCTCGAACAGCGGAGCATTAGCGAAGGGCATATCGCAGGCAGCCGCGGCCACAATGGAGTTCTTTGCTGAAACGAGCGCGGTGTAGAGTCCGCCCAATGGACCGCGACCCGGTCTGAGGTCCGGAAAGAGCGGAAGATCGAGAAAGGCAAAGTCTGCAGGCTGGTTGGTCGTGACGAGCATCTCATCCGCAATGGGAGCCAGTCTCGCAATCACACGTTGAATGAGCGGGCGTCCCAAAAAAAGTTTGAGCGCCTTGTTTTCATTCATGCGGGTCGACTGACCGCCAGCCTGAACTGCAACACTTAACATACTCGAATTATAATGGCGAACAATTTTTTGGAGGCAGGATGTCAAAACGAAAGTTTAGTCGGAAAAGCGGGTGGGTGGCAATCATACTTTTGGTTATTGTAGCAGCCGCATATTTTCTTATCATACGGTCGGGCTTGGAACTGGGAACATTGCCATCTTTCATGCCAGCCACGATTGCGCAGCCTGTAGGAGATCTGCCCAACATGCCCGATAAGCCTCAACCCGAACAGATCACTTTCAATGACTGTCCGCCGCAGGGCTCTGGAGGCGATATCGAATTGAATCTGCTAAAGAATCGTATCGACTCGGGTAATTATGTGCCGGTGTCTTT
>JAKBYW010000131.1:0-5948 GCA_021840275.1 Chloroflexota bacterium
TCTCAAGTTTCGGACGATAAAAATTGACAAGCAAACAAACGGGCAAATTTGTAGCGCGCAAATAATTCAAACATTGTGCCGTGTGCACATCTTCAAGCAATCTGACTGCCTTGAACTCGACCAAAACCAAATCAGCTACAAACAAGTCGGCAAAGAATTGACCAACCACGACTCCATCATATTTGACTTCAATTGGAAATTGTTGCTTTACATCCAATCCAATCTTGGGAATCTCAATAGCCGCCGCGTTTTCGTAAACTTTCTCAAGAAATCCACCGCCCAGAGTATTGCTCACTTTAAAAAGACTCCCGATCACTTTCTCTGTAATTTCGTTTACTTCCATTTGTTTATCCTCCTATCCGCGTTCATCTGTGTTTATCTGCGGCCAAATTTCTCGCCCGCTCCACCAACGCAGGCAAGGCATTTAAAAACTTATCTACATCGGCGGGCGTGGTGTTTGCTCCCAACGTAACGCGCAGCGAACCAAGCCCCCACTCGCGCGACAAACCAATTGCTTCCATCACTTCGCTCGGTTCAGGGTTGCCCGTTTTGCAAGCCGAACCGGACGAACACGCAAAGCCCGCCGCATCCAGCAAAGTCAACAATAAATTTCCATCGACATCTTTGAATGCAAACGAAGCATGATTTGGAAGCCGTGATTCAAGATCGCCAGTGAGTTTTGATTCGGGAATCGTCTCAAGAACATTTCCAATGATCCAGTCGCGCAAAGGTCTGACATGCGTCGTGCGCTGTTCGCGTTCTTCGACGGCAAGTTTCAGCGCTTCAGCAAAGCCAACGATGTAAGGCACATTTTGCGTCCCGGCACGCAGGCCATTTTCCTGGCCGCCGCCTGTCAGATGCGGGATAAGCTCCACGCCTTTGCTGACGTACAGCGCACCGACTCCTTTTGGACCGTAAAGCTTGTGTCCGCCTAAAGAAACTAAATCCACGCCCAGATTTTTGACATCCAACGGAAGATACGCTGCGGCCTGAACCGCATCCGTGTGAAAGAGAATATTGTTTTTGTGACAAATCTCGGCAATTTCGTTGATCGGGTTGATCGTGCCGATCTCATTATTTGCATACATCACCGAGACCAGCGCGGTTTGCCCGCAGACAGCTTTTTCAACCGCTTGCGGCGTGACCATGCCATTTTCATCCACGTCCAACCATTCAACTTTGAAGCCGTAATATTTTTCAAGCTGTTCGGCGGTCTTGCTGACGGCGTGATGCTCAACTTTCGACGTGATGATCCAGTCCGCGCCGGTTTTCTCGCGCATCGCCAAAGCCGCGCCGCGCAAAGCGAGATTATCTGATTCAGAACCGCAGGAGGTGAAAATAATTTCTTCGGGACGGCAATTCAACGCGGCGGCGACAGTTTCGCGGGCGGAATCGATCGCAGCTTCGGCCTGCTGTCCATAACGGTGAACCGAGGATGGGTTCCCGAAAGAGGCGGAAAAATACGGCATCATCGCGTCCAAAACGCGCGGGTCAACAGGAGTTGTTGCGGCATAATCCAGATAAATTTTTTCACTCATAATTCGGAGATTATACCGCTTGCACTATTTGTTCGCTGATATAATCTCGTCATTCATTTTTCAAATTCAGGAGTTTTTATGCCCAATCAAATCAAATTCGGCACGGACGGTTGGCGCGGCGTCATCGCCGAGGATTACACCTTCGACAATGTCCGCTGGTGCGCGCAGGGTTTCGCATCCTATCTGCTTTCAAAAGGCAAGCAGGGCCAGTGGGTAATTGTCGGCCACGATAAACGCTTCAGTTCGGAAAATTTTGCCGCGGCTGTCGCGGAAGTTTTGGTGGGCAACGGCTTGAAAGTTTATCTGACCGATGGCGCCACGCCCACACCCGTCATCGCCTACGCGGTTGTAGACAAAAAAGCCGCGGGCGCGGTCAACATTACTGCCTCGCATAACCCGCCCACTGATAATGGATTCAAGGTCCGCAACGAGACGGGTGGCGCGATCGACCCCGAAGGGTTGAAGCAGATCGAAAGCAGTATCCCGGATTCGGTCCAGGATGTGAAGCGCACGAATTATGCCGAAGCAGAAAAATCCGGCCAGATCGTCAAATTCGACGCGGCCGCGCCGTACATCGATCATCTCAGGCGCGATCATTTAATCGACCTGCAGCCCATCAAAGACGCGGGGCTGACCGTCATGGTGGATGCCATGTGGGGCAACGGCGCGGGCTGGTTCACGCGCTTGCTGGCTGGCGGAAAAACAAAAGTGATCGAAATTCACAATGTGCGCAATCCGTCATTCCCGGAGATGAAGCGACCGGAACCGATCCAGCCGAATATTGACATGGGCCTGAAAGCAACGGTGGATAACAAGGCTGATGTTCTGCTCATCACCGATGGCGATGCCGATCGCTGCGGAATCGGCGACGAAAACGGAAAGTTCATCAACCAATTGCGCGTTTATGCCTTGCTTGCATATTACCTGCTCGAAATCCGCGGACTGCGCGGCCCAATTGTCAAGACGCTTTCGACTACGACCATGCTCAACAAGCTTGGCAAACTTTATAATGTACCGGTTTATGAAACAGGCGTGGGATTCAAATACGTCGCGCCCAAGATGACCGAAACGAATGCGTTAATTGGCGGCGAAGAAAGCGGCGGCTATGCGTTCCGCGGCAACGTCCCCGAACGTGATGGGATTCTGGCAGGCTTGTATATGCTCGACATGATGGTCAAAACCGGCAAGAAACCAACCGAATTGTTGAAAATATTATTCGATAAAGTCGGCGGTGAATATTTCTATGACCGCGTTGACAGTCCATTCAGCGGCGACCACAAAACACGCGCAGATATCATCTTGAAAGCCAACCCAAAAACGCTCGGCGGATTGAAAGTCACTGAACTCATCACCGTGGACGGCTTCCAATTCAAACTCGAGGACGGCGGCTGGATGTTAATCCGTTTCAGCGGCACCGAGCCGATCCTGCGTGTGTATTGCGAAACGCGGCATGGTGATAAAGTCCAAGCCATTCTGCAGGATGGTCTAAAGGTTGCAGGAATAAAATAGTGTCAGGTGAACGAGTGTCAAGTGTCAGGCCATAATACACTTGACACTCGTTGCGTGATACATGACACTTGACACGTGACACTCACTGATACCCATTGCCATTTGGATTTAAATAAATTTGACTCAGACCGCGCCGCGGTAATTCAGCGTGCCATCGACGCAGGTCTGACTCGCATCCTGATCCCGGCCCTGACTCTGGACTCAAGCCGGGCCGTCGTTAAATTGGCCGACTCTCATCCCATGCTTTTTACCGCCATCGGCGTCCACCCGAACGATGCGCTGACGTGGAATGATGAAACCCGCGCTGGTTTGAAGAAACTCGCGGCCACCAATAAAAAAATTGTCGCCATCGGCGAGATCGGCCTGGATTATTACTGGAACGACGCACCGCACGATGTCCAACAAAAAATTTTGAGGGAACAACTTGCGCTCGCAGATGAATTAAATTTGCCAGTCGTAATTCATCTGCGCGAAAAAGGTGATGCCGAACACGGCGAGTGCGCGTCAGATTTGATGAAAATCCTGGAGGATTGGGCAATCCGCTCAAAGTCCGGAAAAGAGGCGCAGGGCGTCCTGCACTCATTCAGCGGGCCGATCGAAACCGCGCAACGCGCTATCGATCTGGGGTTCTATATCGGTATCACCGGACCAGTCACGTACAAAAACGCCGACAAGAAACGTCAAGTCGTCGCCAGTTTGCCCCTGAACCGGCTGCTCATCGAAACCGACGCGCCTTTTCTGGCCCCGATTCCGCACCGGGGAAAGCGCAACGAACCTGCCTTCGTTTCGCATATTGCTGATAAAATTGCAGAAATCCATTCCCACACCCCGCAGGAGGTAGCCATGATTACAACTTCAAATGCAGCACGGCTTTTCTCCTGGGGAGAGACTGTTTGAATAACGTTACGTTCATTTCACCCGTTCAAGAACAACTTCAAGTCATTGAAGCCCGCCTGCATTCACAGGCGGACGATCGTCATCCCGACCTGCGCGCCGCTTTCGAACAGATTTTGGCCGCCGGCGGAAAACGCATCCGTCCGACTTTGGGCCTGCTGGTCGGAAACATGCTCGGCGCGCCCGAAGAGAAGCTCATCACGCTCGGCGCGGCTGTGGAATTATTGCACACCGCCACGCTGGTCCACGATGACCTGATCGACGGCGCGCTCCTGCGCCGCGGTATGCCGACGCTCAACGCGCGTTGGTCGCCTGCCGCCACCGTTTTGACCGGCGACTTCCTTTTCGCGCGCGCCGCCAAACTCGCCGCTGAAACCGATTATCTGCCGTTGATGAAATTATTTTCAGAAACGCTGGCAATCATCGTCAACGGCGAATTGACGCAAATGTTTTCGGCGCGCGGGGTCATTAACCGCGAAAATTATTCCCAGCGCATCTATGCCAAGACCGCCTCGCTCTTTGAAATGATCAGCCGCTCGGCAGCCATGGTCAGCCCGGTGGATGACACCGTGATCGAATCCATGCGCGTGTTTGGAAACGAAGTCGGGATCGCCTTCCAGATCGTGGACGACATCCTAGACTACACTGGCGAACAAACCGCCATCGGTAAACCAGTCGGCTCCGATTTGCTCAACGGCCTTGTCACACTTCCGGCCATTTACTATGCTGAGTCCCATCCTGATGATAAAGATGTCAAATCCCTCGCCGAAGGTGGATGGGGCAATGAAGAGCACATGGCACGCCTGGTCAGTTCCATCCGCAAGACGGACGCCGTAAAAAAGGCGATGGTCGAAGCCAGCCAGCATGTCGAAAGCGCGCTGCGCGCCCTCGAAAGATTCGAGCCCGGCCCCGAGCGCGAAGCCCTGGAAAACCTGGCGAAGTACATCGTTGATAGAAAAGTATAAACAGCAGTTGGCAGATTCCCATGGTCAACCCACGTAAACCATTCCGAATAAATGTCGGCTTCATCATACATGCAGATATCGGCTACGTCAGCGAATTTCCGTTTGAATTTGATGAGGTCAAACTTGAAGATCTTATTCTTCGTCAATTCAGCGGGGCTGCGCAGGTCGGTCGCACTCCGCAAGGACTCATCCTGACCGGCGCATTCGAAAGCAACACCGATCTCGAATGTGTAAGATGTTTGAAGCCGTACAGCCATCATCTCGTTTGGAATTTCACCGAACTATATTCGTTCGTTCACAAAGCTGTGAACGAATCAGATTTGATCATCCCCGAAGACGCGCAGATCGATCTCGCCGAAATGCTGCGCGAATACGCCCTGCTCGAAGTGCCCATCAAACCCATTTGTAAACCGGATTGCAAAGGCCTGTGCATTGAATGCGGGCAGGACCTCAACCTCGCCGATTGCGGTCACAAACAACCTGAAGACGACTCGCCGTTCTCTGTTTTGAAAAAATTGTTATAACCCGCTGCACTCTGGAGGGGCTTTGTCGGCACAGCAACGAGAATTAACGCTCGAACTTCTGATGGAAAAAGCTGGCATTCAGGGATACCTGACCGCCGATGATCTTATGGTGGTCTTTCCCGATTCCGCACAGGATAAGGGAAAATTGCGTGCTCTTCGCAGCGTACTGCGACATCGCGGCGTGGATGTTTTAGACGCGGATGAAGAAGCCGCGTCAGACACCGCCCCCGAAGCGGACTCATCCCTCACTGACCTTGAGCCGCGCTCGAACGAACACATCTCCGGCGACAACCCGATCGGCCTTTATCTCAAAGAGATGTCGCGCGTGCCCCTGCTTTCCATGGAGGACGAACTCAGCCTCGCCGTCCGCATCGAAAAAGGAAATCACGCCAAGGCCAAACTACTCACCCTCAGCGGACACGGCGCGGCGGCCGCGCGTTACAAACTCGAGCCAATCGTTCAAGAAGGAATTACCGCCCGGGAACATTTGATCAAAGCCAATACACGGCTGGTGGTTT
>JAKBYW010000132.1:0-5936 GCA_021840275.1 Chloroflexota bacterium
ACCACAGGCCGAGTTCAGTTCGCTTGAAAAAATTCTGCCGGAAACCGACGTGCTATATGTGACGCGCGTCCAGAAGGAACGCTTCGAAGACCCCGCCGATTATGAAAAGGTCAAGGGCGCCTACGTGATTGACCCCGCCATCATGAAGTCCGCCAAGAAAGATATGATCGTCATGCACCCGCTGCCGCGCGTCGGCGAGATCAGCGTGGACTTCGACGACGATCCGCGTGCCGCCTACTTCCGCCAGATGGAATATGGTCTATACGTGAGAATGGCGCTGCTGGCGATGGTGCTCGGAAAAGCCTAACGGTTACAAGTTTAAAGGTTGGCAGGTTTGAACGTTCCAACCTGTAAACCTTTCAACCTTCAAACTTGCAACATAGGATAGATATGGAAACCTTCTTCTCTCTTCTCGAGCGACGTGCGCAAGACTCATCGTCTTTACTTTGCGTTGGACTCGACCCGCACATTCCCGACCTTTCGACAAGCTCAAGGCAACGCCTCAAAGAACCCACCGTCGCGTCTGCACGTGACTTTTGCCTGAATCTTGTTAGACAGACCGCTCCCTACGCGGCGGCCTTCAAACCCAACGCAGCCTTCTTCGAAGTATTCGGCGCCGAGGGTTGGACGGCGCTCAAGCAAGTCATTGATATGATTGGCGAAGAATCGAATCGACTCGGTTCAAAGATTCCCGTCATCCTCGATGCCAAGCGCGGCGACATTGCATCTACAGCCGAGGCATATGCCAAATCAGCATTTGAGAATCTCGGCGCCGATTGCATTACCTTGAGTCCATATCTTGGAAAAGATTCGATCGGGCCGTTTATCAAGAATCAGGAAAAAGGTGTATTTCTTTTGTGCAAGACGTCCAATCCGGGTTCGGGCGATTTGCAGGATTTATTGGTGACCACAGACGACAAACCACGAACCACGGACAACAAACCACGAGCAATGGATGGTGTCGTCCGTCGTCCGTCGTCCGTGGTTCCTTTGTATGAACACGTTGCCCACCTTGCCCAACAATGGAACGCCAAAAACAACATCGGCCTCGTTGTCGGCGCCACCCATGTGGACGCGATGAAACGCATCCGCGCCGCCGCACCTGACCTGTGGTTCCTCGCTCCCGGCGTCGGGACTCAAGGCGGCGATTTGGAATCTGCATTGAAGGCGGGTCTCCGCAAAGACGGACTTGGTATGCTCATCAACGTCTCACGCGGCATCTCGCGTGCAGAAAGTCCCGCCAAAGCCGCGGCGGAAATCCGTGACCAGATTGTGAATACCAAAAGAGATTTGAACTGCGAGGCCCTCTAAGAACGCGATAAACGTCGCAGACGAAACGCAAAAAAAACTCTGCGGTCCAATTGACCAGTCGGACCAATTAAACATACAGGACTTGCAGACCAACAAGCCATTGTCCGCGCGGATTTCCCTGGGCACAGCGACCACATTCCATCAAGTCGAAGGCAACACCAGCGGACCTCCGGTCAGTGGATGTTCCACCACCCGCACTGGCAGACAATATGCCTGTGAGATCAGTTCAGACGTCAGCACTTCGCGTGGCGTCCCAATGGCAGTTATCCTGCCGCCCACCAGCAATGCCACGCGGTCCGCGTAATGCGCGGCGAGATTCAGATCGTGCAACGCAGCCAAAACAGCCAGATGATCGTGATGCGCCAGCTCATAAACCAACTTTAACAGGCTGGTTTGATATTGCAGATCCAGATGCGCGGTCGGTTCGTCGAGGAGCAAGATCGGCGTGGACTGGCACAGGGCGCGCGCCAGCAAAACTCTCTGCGCCTCGCCGCCGGACAATTCGCCGACTCGGCGTTCTGCAAATCCTCCTGCGCTGACGCGTTCCAGCGCACGCCGCGCCAGTTCTTTATCAGTCTGAGAGGGCTGTCCTAAAAATCCAAGATAAGGTGTACGTCCAAGCAGGACGGTTTCCCAAACCGTGTAAGCCGGAGGCAGTGAAACCGCCTGTGGAACGACCGCCATATATTTGGCGCGCTTCATCGGATCGAGCGCGGAAAAATCATCGCCGTTGGTACAGACGCGCCCGCTTCGGATGGGGATAACTCCACTGACCGCGCGGATCAACGTGGATTTGCCCGCGCCGTTCGGCCCAATCAACGCCACCACTTCGCCTGATTGCACATCCAGGTTGGCCTCGTACAAAATCTGGCGTTGACCATAAAAGACGGAGAGGTTTTGAATTTTGAGCATAAGACCTACTTGACGACAGCCGGAATACCCGCCACCATAAAGATGACTTTATCTGCGGTGCGTGCCAGTGTTTGATTGACCCAGCCAAGCGCATCGCGATATACGCGTCCCATTTGATAGGGAGGGACAAGCCCTAAGCCTGCTTCGTTCGAAACAATGATCCAATCCTGTTTTTTTTGGCGGAGCATGCCAGTCAATTCATTGATTTCTTTTTGGAGGGCCAGCACGAAAGGCTTTTCATCTGCAAGGTCGTCCTTCACAAATTGCATGAGCAGGTTGGTAACAAGCAAAGTGATGCAATCCAGAATCACCACATCCGATTTTATCTGCCCTATCTGAGATGTAATGCCAAGTGGGATTTCAAGCGTTTCCCAATGAGCAGGACGTTCGGCACGATGCTTTTGAATGCGCGCGGACATCTCTTCATCCAATGCTTGCGCGGTGGCGAGAAAGGTTACGGATTTGCCGGAACTCTCGGCGAGGCTTTGTGCATAGGATGACTTTCCACTGCGCGCGCCGCCGAGAATGAGGATGAAGCTTTTTGGTTCGGAATTCGTGTTCATTGCGATATTTTCCTGATAACATCCAATGACGACAAAAAATCCTCCTCGGAGAAAATTTCAAGAGTCAAAACACCCTTGTAATCCAGGCGGACGAGTTCGTCCCACACCGCGCGGACTTTCTCCTGCGGCATGAAAGCCAGCGAACGATGATCGCGTTCGGCCAGGCCGTGCATGTGGACGACGCGCGTGCGCGGCAGGGCGGCCTGCAAATAAGGCAGGGGGTCAAGGCCGTCCAGCCACAAATGACCAATGTCCACGCAACGGCTGACAGCGACGCGCTCCAGCACAGGGTCAATAAAATCGAGCGGATAATTTTCAAGATTCTCCACGGCGAGTTTTTCCATTCCGCCCGCCCATTCCGCCGCGATCTCCAACGCTCGCACCGATTGATCCTGCCAGCGCGCCAGAACATCGGCGTCAGTTGAGGTTCGCACAGACCTGCCGTCCAAATGCAGAACATAAGCCCACGGGTCGAGTTGACGCGTGCAATCCATCACGCGTTTCGCCTCCACCAGCGATTGATCGCGTTCAGAGCCGCCCTCGCCCAGCTTGAGGTCAAGCGGCAGGTGGACGGTGTATGTCATGTCATATTGTTTTGCAATTTGCGAAAGTTCACGGATTACTTCAGGCGCTGGCAGGTTATTGGGGCCGTCATCCACTTCAAAGAGAATCAATTCAATGTCCCTGACCTTGCCCGCCAGATAATGCGCGTTGGGCAGGATGTCATCGGGGATGATGTAGGATGTTGTGCCGAGACGAAAAGAAAAATTGCTCACAAGACTCCAATTGAAACAACCAGCAACACAATCGCTTCAACGACTTCGATCACCATGCCGAACACATCGCCGGTCACGCCGCCAATGCGGGCCCTGGCGAAGAGCAATACCAAAGTTGCCGCACACAATCCCGCCAGCGCCGACAAAATTCCGCGCGAACCAAACGCCAAAGCGACGCCAAGCGGCAGGAGCGCGCTCACAAAGATGGATACACGGCGCAAGCCGGACGCAAAGTCCGCACCCATGCCGCCGGGACGCGCCGGAGGCAATAAGGCGGCAGGCAAAACGCACCAGCGGCTGAGACTCGCCGCCAGCATAATTCCCAAACTTGCGGACGAAGTGAGCGTTCCTAATATTGCGGCCTTAAGAAATAAAACCAATATCAAGCCAATGACACCGAACGCGCCAAGATGCGGATCTTTCATAATTTCGAGTCTGCGTTCAGGCGTGGCGCTTGAAAACAAACCATCGCAGCAATCGGCAAGACCATCGAGATGCAGACCGCCCGTCAACGCGACCCAAACCGCAAGCGTGATGATGCCCGAAACGAGCGGTGGAAAAACAAACATCGCGCCTTTCCAAGCCAGCCAGGTCAACGCCCCCACCGTTAACCCCACGAGCGGATACCACACCGCCGCGCGCCCGCTGTCGCCCGCCGACCAATCGTCGGGCAGTCTGAACGGGAGCGTGGTCATCAATCCGAAAGCGATGCGTAAATTTCGCATTTATTCCTTATCGCTTACGCCTGCCTCGCCAAACGTTGCCATCTCAGCCAGAATCTTGCAAGCAGCCTCCGCCAGCGAAATACCCAGCGCCGCGCCGGTGCCTTCACCAAGCCGCAGATCCAAATCGAACAATGGCTTCAACCCAAGCCACTCCAACATCAAGTGATGACCATTTTCCTTTGAGCGGTGCGCGGCAATTAGATAATCTTTGCACTGCGGCGCGAGCGTCACCGCGATCATCGCCGCGGCTGTGGAAATAAACCCATCCACCACCACAGGCTTGCGCTTCGACGCCGCGCCGATCATCACGCCCGCCAGCCCGCCAATTTCAAAGCCGCCCACTTTCGACAGCACATCCAGTCCGTCTTTTGCGTTCGGCTTATTCACATCCAGCGCACGCGCAATCGCGCTCACCTTTCGTTTGAGTCCCTCATCGTCCACGCCTGTGCCGCGCCCGGCGATCTTCTCAGGAGAGTGACTCGTCAACACACATGCAATCGCGGCAGAGGCAGTTGTATTGCCGATGCCCATGTCGCCTGTTCCGGAGATGTCTGCGCCGCGCGCGATTTCCGCCGAAGCGATTTCGATTCCGCTTTGAATGGATTCCGCGGCCTGAGCATGCGTCATTGCCGGACCCTTGGCTATGTTGGCCGTCCCCGAGCCAACTCTGCGCCTGATGAGTTTTCCGCTTGCATCCTGAATTTCGGATGCCACGCCCATATCCACCACCACAACCCGTGCGCCGACATGCCGCGCCAACACATTGATTGCCGCGCCGCCCGCCAGGAAATTCAACACCATTTGCGGTGTAACCTCCTGCAGAAACGCGCTGACCCCCTCCGCCACGACTCCATGATCCCCGGCCATGGTGATGATGACTTTATCTTTGATGGTTGGAATTGCCTTGCCGGTGATACCTGCCAGTTGAATTGATAATTCTTCCAAACGTCCCAAACTGCCCTGAGGCTTGGTCAGCATATTCTGACGATCGCGCGCCGCTTGCATGGCGGCTTGGTCGAGAGGCTCGATCTGTTTAATAACTTCACCGAGTTTCATATTCATCCATTATTCTTCAACATTCATCCTTGCCTGCTAAAACTCAATCCCTGCCTGCGCCTGAATCCCTTCTTTGTAAGGGTGCTTCACTTCCGTCATTTCTGTCACCAGGTCGGCGTATTCCACCAATGCGGGCAACGCGCCGCGCCCTGTAATGATGAGATGCAGATCAGCAGGTTTGTTGGCTTTCAACCAGTCAATGGTTTGGACGGGGTCAATCCATCCAAATTGCAGGGGGTAGGTAAACTCGTCCAATACGATTAAATCATAATCGCCGCTGGCGATTTTTTCTTTTGCAATTTCCCAGCCATGCAGGGCGCGGGCCGTGGTCTCATCCATATCTTTGGAAGTCCATGTGAAGCCATCGCCCGTAGTGTGCCATTCGATGCCGAGTTTCTTCGCGGCTTTGACCTCACCCCATTGACCCGTTTCGGCCTTGATGAATTGAATCACACAAATGCGAAAGCCGCGTCCCCAGGCGCGCAGAACCACTCCCAACGCGGCAGTGGTCTTGCCTTTGCCATCGCCGGTATTAACAATCACCAGGCCTTTTTTGAGATTCGCTTTGCTCATTTTATCCTTCACCATAGCCC
>JAKBYW010000133.1:0-5931 GCA_021840275.1 Chloroflexota bacterium
AGCATTCTTGAGCTGTTCAGCTGTCAGCGCGGGGACGGCTGTCGGCGCGAGCGCAGATGAAGCCTGAACAACGGGAGCCGGTGAAGGTCCCGCGGGAGAAGCGGGCGATGATAAGATCATCGAACAAGCCAGCGTGACCAATCCAAGAGTCAAAAGGGCAAAAAGTTTCTTCAAGTTATTTTCCTAAAATAGTCCAGGTAGCGCCGCCGTCAGTGGACTTGAGCAATGTGTAGGTAGTGATTTCTCCGTTTTGATGTGAAACAAGCGCCCATCCGATGGTTGTGTTCACAAAATCAAGTTTAACAATGTAATCTATTTGTGGATTCAGGCCGAAGTTCGTCTTCACAGTCTGCCAGGTTTGCGCCCCGTCATGGGTGACGCAAATATTTTCACCACAAAGGACGAAAGCATCCAGCTCGCTGACAAAGTCTACACGAGTGAAATGCTTAACATTTTTTACTGTGTTTTTTCGAAGCGACCATGATCTGCCGCCATCATTACTGACGAAAATAGAAAGAGTATCATTGACTATCAAAGGCAGGTAGGCCAGAGTATCCGTCATAAAGATTGGATGCTCAAAACCAAGAGGATCCTTCTTAGCATTGATAAAAGCAGGCAATGAGAGTTTAGCCCCCTGCCATTTCTTCCCATTGTCCCATGAAACATAAAGTGATGGTATATCTACCGGATAATCAAGGTCACTGACAATCCAGATGGCATTTCTTGAGAATGTTAATGTCTGACCGGAATTAAGGACCATTCCACCTGGGACCCCAAAAGATGATGAATAACCGGGCCGTTCATTAACGGGCATTTGCGTCCAATTTGCACCGCCATCACTGGTATGGAAGAGCAAGATAGGTATGGCTTGAGTCCATGGAACTCCATTATAGATTGCCCAGCCTTCGTTTATATCGAGGAATTGCAGGCTCCCCTGCCCAAACGGAACTGAAAAAGACTGCCACGTTTTGCCTCCATTTGATGTGCGATAAAGCGTTCCATTTACGGGAGAATTTTCAGGCACCAGAACCCAGGCACGTGTTGAGTCCAATGCAAAGAATTGGTCGGCCTTTGCAGTAGGCGAAATATCATGCCATGTTCCTCCGCTATCGATAGTGCGAAGCAAATGAGTATTTATCTCGGACTGCGTGCTCCATTCGGCCAAACCCCAGCCGGTGGTTGGATCCATCATCCAGATACGAGAGGGCATAAGAAAAGGAGATGCTGCGGTCGGCGTGATAGGAGCGAGCGTAGATGAAGCCTGAACAACGGGAGCCGGTGAAGGTCCCGCGGGAGAAGCGGGCGATGAGGTAGATGAAGTGATCGAACAGGCCAGCACGAATAACCCAAGGGTCAAAAAAACAAAAAGTTTTTTCAAGTTATTTTCCTAGCACGTTCCACGTAGCGCCGCCATCCGTTGTTTTATATAAAGTCCGCGTGCTGGCAACATCGTTGGTCAACACAAAGCCCGTGGTGGGCGAAACAAAATCCATCCCTGCAAAATTTTCGCCGAAGGCCACATCAGGCGTGACGACTGTCCAGGTTTTTGCGCCATCATGCGTTATGTAAAACGCACTGGCATTCCAGACGAAGCCATCCTGGGCTGAGACAAAATCCATCAAGCCGCCTTGCGGGATCATGGTGGGTGTGAGCGCCCAATTTGCGCCGCCATCATGCGAGACATAAATGGCGAGCATAACACCGTATTGATTTTGCATGGTGACGGGCAAATAGGCGTCAGTGGATGAGACGAATTGCGGACCACGGGTTTCTGGCTGGGCTTGCTCGTATCCCGCGGGAATTGGAACGGACTCCAGATTCCAGGAGTGACCTGCGTCTGACGTTTGATACAGATAAACGACACCCGGCGCGTACGTGACCCCACCAATCCAGGCATTCTTCATATCGGTGACAGTCATGCCATCCTTGATCCCGCCAAGCGGAAGACTGTCGCCCGCGCCGGTTTGGTTGGGATCGTTGGTGTAAGTTTGAGTCCAGGTTTGGCCACCGTCAATGGTTTGGAAAATTGCCACACCCATCGAACCCGCGCCCGCGCCGAGGTCAGCCATGGCCCAGCCGTTGTTTTGATCAATGAAATGCAACTCGCCGGATCCGAAAGGCACAGAAATGGGCGTCCAACCCGTACCGCCATTGCTCGTACGATACAACGTGCCCGCGTTTGGATTGGATGCATCGGAGACGAGCATCCATCCGTGCATGTCATCGATGAACTCAGCTTTGGCGAAATAGCCAAGCGCCGGAGGGTTGGGCGGCGTTACGTCATACCACATCACGCCCCCGTCATCGGTGCGGACCACTTTTGTATCCGTGATTCCCCAGCCATTTTTCTCATCGATCATTTGGATGAAGGCCAATCCAGGCGAAGTCACAATTGGCGCGTTAATCCCAGCAGGTGTGGCTGATGTGGGAGCGGCGGGCGCGACAGAAGTTTCAGGAGCAAGCGTCGGTCCTTGTGTGACCGGAATCGGAACTTGATTCGGTGTGCCGCAGGCGGCAAGGAAAGAAAGCAGGAATAGAAAAGTGAGGATGCGTTTCATGATTCTCCTATGTGTGTTGGCAGGTTCAAAGATTGGAAGGTTGAAAGGTTGGATTTTCAAACTTTCCAACTTGAAAACTTTCTAACCTGCAACCTCGATAATCGTTGCTTCACCCTGACCAACTCCAACACATAAAGTCGCGAGACCATATTTCACGTCCCCGCGGCGTTTCATCTCGTAGAGAAGCGTGGTCAGGATGCGCGCACCCGAACAACCCAGCGGATGCCCGAGAGCGATCGCGCCGCCGTTGACGTTGACGATTTCAAGATCAAGTTCCAAGTCTTCGACCACAGCTAATGATTGCACGGCAAAGGCTTCGTTTAATTCAACAAGACCGATATCTTTGATGGTCAGGCTCGCGCGCTGAAGAGCCTTCTGCGTGGCGGGAACCGGACCATAACCCATCACGCGCGGCGGTACGCCCGCCGCGGCCGATGAAACAATCCTGGCTAATGGTTTGAGTTTAAGTTCCTTGGCTTTATCCGCTGACATCACTAACAAAGCGGCCGCGCCATCATTCAATCCAGACGAATTACCTGCCGTAACTGTTCCGCCTTCTTTGGCAAAAGCGGGCCTAAGTCTCGCCAAAGATTCCATGGTCGTATCTCGGCGCGGACGTTCATCGGTCGTCACCAAAAGCGGTTCACCTTTTTTCTGCGCCGCTGGCGTCATGCCAGCAGCATTGCGCACGGGCGGCACGAAGCCGCCCGGCTGTGGAATCGGAACCGGTAAAATCTCTTCCGCGAATCTGCCCGAGTCGATCCCAGAAATAGCGCGCTGATGCGAACGCAGCGCAAAAGCATCCTGCTTCACGCGCGTAATGTGCGGACGTTCTTTGGCAATATTCTCCGCCGTCTCGCCCATCGAATCGGTGCCATACATTTCTTTCATCTTTGGATTTGGATATCGCCAGCCAAGCGCCGTGTCATACGCGGTGAGATTACCGAACGAATAACCCGCTTCTGCCTTCGGCAGCGAATACGGTGCGCGGCTCATTGATTCGACTCCGCCAGCGATAAAGATATCGCCTTCGCCGGACCGGATGGCGCGCGCGGCCTGATTGACCGCATTCAAGCCGGAAGCGCATAAACGGTTCACGGTCACGCCCGCAACGCTGACGGGAAGTCCCGCCAACAACAATGCCATGCGCGCCACATTGCGGTTATCTTCGCCCGCCTGGTTGGCGCATCCAAAATAAACTTCTTCGACCAGAGCCGGATCAAGCTTGTTGCGTTCGAGGATGCTTTTTATAACGAGAGCTGCCAGATCGTCCGGACGAACGGAAGCGAGCACCCCTCCCAATGATCCAATCGGCGTGCGGATTGCGTCAACGATGACAACATCAGACATGGTCTCCTCCAAAAGGTTAGCAATGAGATTCTACCACTTAGAAGATAAGGACATTTGTATCGGCGAAAAATGACGCATGGCACTATCAGCCTTTTGCCGAAGCGGACATAATCAGGCTGGCAAGGTATCTTGCTAAATAATCTCCAACTTCTCATATAAGGAGGCTGAATGCCTGCAAAAGGTTGGATCGAAGTCAGTGACCAGTACTGCAAAGGTTGTGAATTGTGTATCAGTGCCTGTCCGCAGGAGGTCATGGAACTAAATATGGCTCACCTGACGCCGAAAGGCTACCACCCCGCGCACACGTTCAAGGACGGATGCACGGGGTGTGCTATCTGTGCACTGGTCTGCCCCGACGCGGCGATTACCGTTTATCGCGAAATCACCAAGGCAGCACCCGTAAGGGCGTAGCGATGCTACGCCCTTACTTATTTGGAGAGCAAAATGACCCGTGAATTATGGAAAGGCAATGAAGCCATCGCCGAAGCCGCAGTGCGCGCGGGACTTGAAGCGTATTTTGGCTATCCGATCACGCCCCAGACCGAAGTGCTTGAATATCTTTCGCGTCGCATGCCCGAACTTGGCCGCACTTTTGTTCAGGCTGAGAGTGAACTCGGCGCGATCAATATGGTGTATGGCGCGGCTTGCGCCGGTGTGCGCGTGATGTCATCATCATCCAGCCCGGGTGTCAGCTTGATGCTGGAAGGCATGTCATATATCGCGGGTACGGAAATCCCAGCGGTTCTGGTCAACGTAATGCGCGGCGGCCCCGGGCTCGGCAATATTGCCCCGTCGCAGGCCGACTATAACCAGGCCGTCCACGGCGGCGGACACGGCGATTATCACAACATCGTGCTGGCACCCGCTTCGGTGCAAGAGGCAATTGACCTGATGGTTTTGTCTTTTGACCTGGCTGAAAAATATCGCACGATCTGCATGATGATCATGGACGGCTCGGTCGGTCAGATGATGGAACCGGCCAAAATGCCCGAGATGCGAACGGTCAATCGCCGCGATTGGGATTGGGCAACCAACGGACGCATGGGCAAGCGCGAACGCCGCATCCTGACTTCGATCTATCTGGACCCGATAGCGGAGGAACAAACCAACCTGCGCCTGCTCGAACGCTGGAAACATGTGCAGGAAAATGAAGTCCGCTACAAAGAATATTTCCTCGACGATGCTGAGTTTGTTGTGATCGGCTTCGGCACAGCGGGACGCGTGGCGCTATCCGCGGTGCGAGCTGCACGCGCACAAGGTATCAAGGTCGGGTTGCTGCGCCCAGTGACAGTCAGCCCGTTTCCGGACAAAGTAATTGACGACCTGGTTAAACGGGCTAGCCGATTCCTGGTCGTCGAGATGAACACAGGCCAAATGCTGGAGGATGTTCGCCTGGCAGTGAAAGGACGCGTGCCTGTTGAGTTTTACGGAAGGCTCGGCGGTGTCGTCCCATTCCCTGACGAAGTCCTAAGTGAGATCAAACGCATAACGTCCAGCAACATGAGCCTCGAGGCCAATCCGCGTGACGAGTGGTTCGAGCGCATGATGGCGCACAGCTAGAGGTGAAAATGGTAACAACTGCTCAGAATAATCTGGTCTACGAACGGCCCGAAGGCTTTACCAACACGCCGACTCACTATTGCCCCGGCTGCACTCATGGCGTGGCACATCGACTGGTGGCCGAAGTGCTCGAAGAAATGGGCGTGATCGACAGAACCATCGGCGTCGCGCCGGTGGGATGCGCGGTCTTCGCCTACAACTATTTCAACACTGACTTTGTGGAAGCGCCGCACGGACGCGCTCCTGCCATGGCAACCGGCATTAAACGCGTCATGCCGGACCGAATTGTCTTTTCCTACCAGGGCGACGGCGATCTGGCATCTATCGGCATGGGAGAGATCGTTCACGCCGCGGCACGCGGAGAAAACATCACGGTTGTTTTCATCAACAACGCCAACTATGGCATGACCGGCGGACAGATGGCTCCGACCACTCTACCCGGCATGAAGACGACTTCATCCCC
>JAKBYW010000003.1:0-27046 GCA_021840275.1 Chloroflexota bacterium
TATCTCTGAAAGATTGCTTTTAAGAAAGTGCGCTATCCGCGAGTGGCCACTTGCAGCTCGATCCGTTATCTTGGTCTTCAATGTTCTATAAAATGCGAAAAGCTTTCAAAATCACCTTTCTATTTTTCGCCAGGCACGAAAAATTTATCCGATTGTGTATATCCCTGCCTGTGCGGCTATTATGGCGATTCGCTCAAACTCTGCACGTGTGCGCCCTCAGCGGTTACGAAATACCAAAAGCGAATCTCCGGACCTTGACCGTATTGACATTAACATTGAAGTGCCGCGTGTGGATTACGAGAAATTGAGCGGTGATCGAATAGGGGAGTCTAGCGAAGTTATTCGGGGACGTGTTCAAGCTGCACGAGATATTCAAAATGAGCGTTTTTCGAATGGAGAATCAAAAGGCATAATTTCTAATGCAGATATACGCGTCAGGGAGATTCGTCAGTTTTGCAAATTGGACGATCAAAGTCAAAGCCTGATGCGCTCAGCAATGACGCAACTCAATCTATCGGCACGTGAGTATCATCGTGTGTTGAAACTGGCACGCACGATTGCTGACCTGGCAGGGGAAGAGAAGATTCAATCAGTACATTTGGCGGAGTCCTTGCAATATCGTCCAAAGATCATGATGGGATAGTCAGGTGATTGTTGGGCAATAGAAAAATAATTCTTATTGGCTAGTGAATATGAAAGATCCCGAGAGTTGTATTCCCTCGGGATCTTTTATGTTGAATTCGCTTTCGACTCTAATTCGACGGATTGTCATATGTTGTTTCTTGTATTAGAGTACTTATATCAGGCTAATCGATAAGTTCCCCCACCCAATAGGTGTTCGCGATAAATTCAAAATCGTGAAAGTATAAAAGAATTCTTTATTCTTTTTCACCAAAATTTTGCGCGTGGAGTTTTTTTAAGGCATTCAAAGCAGATTCTGCATCCGTTCCTTCAGCACGCACTGTAATAACAGAACCCTGATTTGCTCCTAAAAGAAGGATATCCAAAATACTCTTGCCATCAGCTGATGTGTCCCCGTTAATGACCATGATATCGCTTTCAAATTTATTGGCCTCCTGCACTAATAAGGAAGCTGGACGAGCGTGCAGCCCTACTTTATTGTTGATGGTAAGTTCTATCTCTGGCATCGGACTTTTCTTTCTTGAAAGATGTTTATCATTGTGAACAAGTCAAACATTGTCCCGCTCAAGCAGCAAGCGGGCAGCTTCAGCATTCGTGACTAATACATTGATCAGGTGACCCCGAATAGCGCCTAGGATGGAATCTACCTTGGCCGAGCCGGCAGCTACACCTATAACGGTTTCGATATCACGAAGCTTCTCTATCGCGATCGAGACCGAGCGGTGGTTAAATTCCACATCCATGACGTTGCCGTGACTATCGAAGTACTTGCCGCAAATTTCACCTGCCGCACCCGCGGCTTTGAGTTCATTCAATTCATCCAGGCTTATCAGTTTATTGTTCAGTAGTGTAGATAACGAGGGATCGAGTGTACCGATCCCGACAAGTGCAATATCCGAGCATTCTGCCATTCGAATAGCCTCTTTGACGGTTGGCTCCAATAGTATAAGATCACAAGTTTCACGGTTCTGCATGATCCAAGGTGAAGGGATGATCTTGAACTCATTGCTCAACTGGCGTGAGAAGATCTGAGCCAAATCGGTACCCTCCATAATCTCATTTTCGTTGGCGCCTTGCAAGCGGATAACCAAACCACGGATGGGTTGCGCCATTACGAACGCCCGGGCAGTGATAGCAACAGCATTTCCGAGCGAGATGCCGAGGGTCATGTCATCGCTTAAGCGTTCCTCCAGGACACGAGCAGCCAACCTCCCAACGCGGTTAACCATCTCTTGGTAGGGACCTTGGAAATCAGACAGAACATAAACGTCTTTAAGCGCCAGATGTTGCTGGAGTTGTTTCCCGAGAGTAGGGTCGGTCAGGAAGGGATAACGTATAACCACCTGCACGATCTTGAGATCGTGGGCTTCATGGATTAGTCGCGAGACCGAGGAGGATGAGATGTCAAAAATCCGACCGATCTCTTTGAGGTTGTGCTTTTCCTCATAATATAATCGGGCGATTTCAGCGATCATTTCAAGGCGTTTCTGATCTGGCATGGTCAGCTTCAGGCAGGTCTGTCAAACAAAAAGATAGTGACGCTTATATTAGAATAAGATAATGGCTCCACATTAATGCTTTCCAGTCCGTGGTCTTAAAGTTGACCAACGTTACAACCAACTGTGATTGTATGGGAAGCAGCCAAAATTTCCCCGTTACCTAATCGTAATGTATGGATGCGCTGAACAATTTTATCACGGACATCATTTAAACTACCGAAGCCAATGTGATATTGAATATTGCTTCCACCAAGAAAAACAACTATTCTCCGAGCTCTTGCGTAAGCGAAGCCGGGTTTAGGTTAGGTCAATTGCACCTTCGCGAATGAAAGGTTTCAATCGCCAAAGCATAGGTTCAGTGTCTATTGGATGAAATGGATGCCGTTATGCAGAGCTCTTCTTGGCTAGGATTTCCTTAACAACCCTTTTGATTTCTTCTATGCACTCCTCTTCCCCAAACCCGGTTAACAGGGCGACACCCTTAACTACCGGAACGGAGATCGTCCCGGGGATGGGGCTGGTAGAGACGACGAAATCAATACCGCCGCGATCAACGTATTCTTGCACCGAGTTGGGCAGCAAGCCAATGACCCGCGGCTGTACACCAAACGGTTTGAGAATATCCTCAAGTTTTTGGGCAATCATCGAGGAACTGACGACACCAGACCCACAGACTGCCAAAACGGTAAGTGTGGTTTTTGCCATATCGATCCTTTCCTTATTACGTCGAAGCAGATTATGAATATTATGATACCAGAATAGTTAACTGAGGAACAATTTTCTCAAGTATCCGGCTAGATCAACTTTGCTGCTGGCGTCCCTGATTGTTTCCAGGGCTTCGCGGTTCTTGAAAACGGATGCCATTTTCTTTAACCAGGGGACTTGTTCCTTCGGATCATTCAGAGCCAACAGAAAGACGATCTCCGCCTGAACTGTTCTTTCGGGTGTACCCATTTCCTGAAACTCGATCGGATGGGCAAGCGTACCCAGAGCTAGGGCACTTTGGTTTACATACTGAGCTTCAGTGTGACAGACCGAAATCGGGATGACAGTCGGTAAGCCAGTCGGAAAATCCTTTTCGCGCCTGATGACATTCTCATAATAGCCATCTTTGACATAGTTAAAGAAATAGAGCTTATCAGCCAAGATCCGGATGACCTGTTCCTTGGATGGTACATCCACGCCCAGTTCAATAAGCGTTTCATTGATCACAATTTCGGCCATAGCGATCCTTTGTTTTTCTGATCCTTATCAAACAAGCAGGGGCACAACGGTAGATCCGTCCGCGTGCCCCTGCTTTTTATTGAGATGCTATCTTCTTAGGCTTCGTTGAATTCACTTCTTCCATTAGTAGTAAGACTAATGGGCTTTGCCAGCGGCAGTGGCAGGGTTGGATGTATCCGCCACGTCAAGAGCTGCCTCCCTCTCCATGAAATCTTGGATGCGCACTTTGTTGCGCTTGAACAGGAAGTATAGAGGGAAGTAGACAATTAATAAGCCGAGGATGCCATACCATTTGAAGTAGAGGGCTGGCATAAAGATCAATCCACCGATGATGGGCTTGTTGGCGATCATGCCGGAAGTCACCATGGCGCCTGGAGCAAGCGGGGTGGTGGCAAACTGGGCATAGACCTGGGTAAATAGCGGAGCAGTCCACGTACAGATGTAAAGACCTATCGCAAACCAGATTGTGCACAAGATGACGGTCTTAAAGATGTTCCCGTTTGTGGCTGCCACGAAGGGCTGGATGATAAACGAAATGGCGATCAGGTCGACCAATGGCAAGGTTCTGTTGCCCGGCAGGATCACCGCCAATAACAGCAAGATCGGGATCAGGACGATGCCTGAGATCAGCGTAGCAGGTTCGCCATATCCTGTGGCATCATTGATACCAATGTAGAGATCCTCACCTTGCTTGACATTAGTGTTGCGCTTTCGAGCAGCTTCGGTGATGGGCATGAAGGCCGAGGCGAAGATGTTGGCTACGCGCGGGAAGATCGCCATGACTGCCGCAGTGGCTACAGCGATGGTAGCAACGTTGCCCCAAGCAGACAGTGTGCCGATATCACCAAGATGGCCAAAGATGCCCAGGATCAAGCCCAGCAGGAGACCTAGCACAATCGGCTCACCCATAAAGCCCAGGCGCATTCGAAGATTCTCAGGCTCCCAGCGAACTTTGTAGGCTCCGGCCTTATTGAGCGCCCAGTTCCCAACTGCTGCGAAGGGAGTGCCCGGGGTAATGTGAAGAGCCGGGATGGTGGCGTTTGGATAGCCGTAGTATGTGGACCAGCGCTTTGAATTCATCTCGATGAAGATGACATTGTAAAGCACCATGATGAACATGGTGGCGAGTGAGAGCCAGATATCGTTGGTGGCCACAAATATCAACGAACCCCAGAACATATAGGAATAATTGTTCCAGAGGTCGCCTGGGATGAACACATTGGTCCAGCGCACCAGAAAGAGAATGATCTGGAAGAGTAGACCAAATGCCAGGAACATCATGCCGGCTTTAGTTGCATAAGCGATGATTGAAGTGGCTTGCCAGCCGATGTCGACGATGGGCAGGTTAATGCTGGTGGTCTTTACAAAGTTTTGGACTGCCGGAACAATGATGGGGATATAGGAGTTGATCAACCATCCGAAGCCCATCAAACCGATTCCTGCATTCAGGCCGGACATAAAAGCCTTGCGCAGTTCGATCCCGAGGATTAAGCAAATTATGAAGATGATCACCGGTACAAACACCGCTGATCCAAATGTGTTGAACACATTGCTTAGCCCCTGCAAAAACGAATCAAGTGTCATTCTGCCTCCATAGCGAAATTTGTGAATAGGACGATCTGTAACAAAACAATTCAAAACGATACAAAACGGTTTGTTTGAGTTCACCTCCGAGCCCCATAAAATGGAGCAAGCCATCTACCCAACCCTGACGAATTTTATGTCATGGCGAAATAGATAGCTTGCGGATCATGTCAGGTTGGGGCAATCGCTATGAGACAATGTATTTAGTCCTTACCTAACTGAAAGGAATTCTTTTCCTTCAACCAGGGATCATTACATCTGAAATATTTTTCACGGGCTGAAATATTTTTCAAGATTATTTTAGCAAACCGAGATGTACTTGTCAATAGTGACAGGAATTATTTGTGTAATATCAAATTAGTGACATTTAGCATCCCCTAACCCGCAAATGAGATCTCAATTCACATGTTCGTCCCAACCGGAACACAAAATTTGCTCAAATAAGGGCAAAATTCCTTGGAACCAGCCATCCGTAGAAATACTGCCTCGCTAACGAAACTGCTTCCGGGAAGTTTGCTTGGGAGCGAGGTCCAAAATGGTTTTGATCTGCTCCTCCAATTCGGGAGCTGCGCTTAATTTATGACCATGCAAGCGCAAATAGGCTCCAAGCCAGGCGGGAGTGAAATTCATACGTTTTCGCACGTATTCCGGTGTGGCCAGTACCGGCCATAGTTCAGTTTTGTGAAGAATAAAGCGTGCACTGTCCCTGACCATCTGTTCCCAGGCGGGCTGGAGTTGATCGTAATATTGCTCAACTGAAAGCTCAAGATTGCGCTTCTTTGCCAGGTCTGCACCTTTTAGTAACAATTCGATTGTCCTTTTCTTGATACGTTCGTATTGGGAACGCCCGGTAATGAACATGATCAGCCAAGCGGCAGATAAGATTGTTACTAAAGTTTGCGTGATCATCAGAATCGAAACTCCTTTTCCTGCTTTTTGGAAATACCCATTGACAATTGAGTTTTTCCTGTGCTAGAATAAGTTTGCAAATTATTGCACATATTGAAATTAATTGCAAGCTTTTTCGAGCATCTAACAATTGCAGCCATCCCAGTTATTACCCCGGCATCTTTTTTACCCAGTTCTGAATGTGCGCTGAGTCAAGCAGAGCTTAATTATAGAAAGAGGCTAAATGTCAACCATCACGGGATACATCGACTATCCGAAGCGGGAATTCTGTCACGATATCCGCTGCACCATCCAAACTTTGCTTGATCAGGAAAACGAAGGGTCTGAGAAATATGAATTGATTCGTGGAATCTGCAAGACCGATTGCTTACATACCACCCATGAGCTCCACGCTTGGTTAATCAATCATGGCTACCTGGTTGTTCGGCAGCCTTAAGTGGATCCTTCAAAACCGCAGTCCGTTAGCGGCAGGAAAACTGTAAATTAACTTTCAATTATGAAAAAGGAGGCAAGTATGGATTGGGGTATGGCCAACCGTATGTCAAAATTATTCAAGGCCGATGGAAACTGCTTTTACCTAGCAATGGATCACGGCTATTTTCAGGGTCCTACTCACGGGTTGGAAAAGCCGGGCGAGACCCTGGCTCCTCTGGCGTCCTATGTGGATGCCATCTTCGTGCCACGCGGCACGCTGCGAGCTGCAATCGATCCTGCCATTAAAGCCAGCATCATCTTACGTGTCTCGGGCGGGAACAGCATGGTTGGAGAGGATCTAGCTAATGAAGATGTGACTGTTTCGATCGATGAGATCCTGCGTCTGAACGCTAGCGCGGTCGGCTACTCGGCATATGTAGGCAGCAAGTACGAGCACCAGACATTGATGGGCTTGTATAATCTGGTCAACGCCTGTGCTCCGTACGGTATTCCCGTGATGGCTGTTACAGCGGTTGGCCGCGAACTTGCCGACAAACAGGAGACACGCTTTCTCGCCACGGCCTGCCGTGTATGTGCAGAGGCAGGCGCTAGCGTGGTCAAGACATACTATACAAAGGACTTTGAGAAGATCGTGGATGGCTGCCCGGTTCCGGTGGTGATCGCTGGAGGCCCGAAAACCGACTCTCAGCTCGAGGTTCTCGAATTCGTTTACGATGGCATGCAACGTGGGGCGCGGGGCGTCAACCTGGGTCGTAATATTTGGCAGGATGGAAACCCGGCTGGCATGGCTCGGGCCCTGCAGGCGGTCATCCACGAGAAGACCACTCCAAAGGATGCTTTTGAGCTGTACCGCTCAATGAAAGCATAAACGATATTCAAACATGGAGGAATAAAGGTCATCTTTATTCCTCCATGTTTCCGGAAAATCACTCATGAATCTCTCCTTGAATAATCCCACAAGTAACCTAATGTCCGATGAAGCAATCAGACTAAAAGAGATCTATCAGCAAATGGAAGTTGATGGTTTAATCCTGACTTTCATTGGTGGCAGCATATCTCTTAAGACCACGTCGGAAGACCTATTTGGACATCCGGTCGAATCGTTATTGATTCAGGATACGTCAAAGGCCTCACCCGTTCTGGCACGGTTAGAGGTATTACGCAGCCTCGCAGAACTGCAAAACCCCTCCAAGGCAGAGTTTGAGCGTGAATTATCTGCAAGTCGACTTAATTCAGAAAGTTCCCTTCCTAATGAGACTTCACTCTTGCATGCCTGTATTGCCAACCGGGCGGCAGTGCTGATCACTTGTGTGCCGATAATGGCAATGGGGTCTATAGTGAATTGGCGTGAAAAAATCAACGCAGTTTTTGGCCCAGAGGTGGTAGCATTTGATTATGCCGAATGTGGTGTGAAATTTTATAGCGATCTCATGAAGGCTACACAGACTCAATCAATAAATGGACTTTATTTACGCTTTCGCGGTTTATTAATACTCGCAGATAATTTGGATCGGCTCGCTAAACAGGCATCCGTTCGCGCACAACAGGCTCTCAAAGCCATCGGCGAAATACAATCGGCCTCCAAAGCAAGAATCGTCACGCCACAACCGATAAGAGTAAAGATCGCAAAATATCGCCAGGAATTATCCAAGACAGTTGGGCAACGATTGCTTGTTTGCCAGCTTGAGAACATACCAGCTGACACCGCAGGCAAAATCGGAGCTTGCTCGGTCAGGCAAGCTAACGTGCTAGCTTACGAACTCCCCGACTTACCACAACCTGAGCCAGAAATTGGAACGATCATTCATGCGCAAAATGCGTCAGAGCTTGAATACCGAGTTAAACTGACAAAGTCGGCTTTTGAGATACAGTCAGCCGCCTCTCGCTTAGGTCCGCTTGAGCTGTTACCAATTAAACATCTCTCCTTTGCTGAGATAGGCATAATGCCAAACGATGTATTCAAGGGAGAGGTCGCACTTGTTACTGGTGCAGCAGCAGGAATCGGGAAAGCTTGTGTTGAATCCCTTCTGATACGCGGAGCTGCAGTTATTGCACTGGATATTAAATCGGAAATTATTGATTTGTTCGATACACCCGCCTATTTAGGGATGGAATGTGATCTCACTAATGAAGCAGTCACTCTCGAGTGCTTCGAGAAAGGTGTGCGGGCTTTCGGCGGATTGGATATGTTGGTTCTAAATGCCGGCATTTTTCCAGCCAGTTGCAATCTGGACGCCATGACTATGGAATATTGGCGGAGGGTGATGGAAATCAATCTTGACGTGAATGTCACTTTATTACGCGAGTCTTATCCACTCCTCAAATGCGCTCCAGGCTACGGGCGGGTAGTGATCAATGCATCTCGGAATGTACCAGCTCCAGGTCCAGGTGCCGCAGCGTACTCTGCGTCCAAATCAGCATTGACCCAGCTTGGGCGAGTTGCAGCCCTGGAATGGAGTCCAAGCCATATCCGCGTCAACATACTACATCCGCATGCGGTTTTTGATACAGGTATATGGACAGATGAAGTGATCAAGAGTCGCGCTTCCAAATATAAATTAACGGTTGATCAATACAAAACTAATAACCTGTTGGGCGTAGAACTTAGTAGCCATGATATCGGCGAATTGGTAGCCGAAATGTTAGGGCCAGTCTTTTCAAAAACGACTGGGGCACAGATCCCTATTGATGGCGGCAGTGACCGCGTTATCTAGACATATCCGCCTTGCAGCTAAGATAATGATGTTGTCAATTATGAAACAAACACAAAAAAACGCGCAACCAATCACATTGCAGGGAGTATCAGGCGCACCGGGCCTGGTAAGTGGTCCGGCCTTCCTTTGGCAAAAGAAGCAACTAAGCATCCCGCGTCTTAATGAACAGGATCCTGAGAAGGAAGGCGTCCGCCTCCAGCAAGCAGTTAGCCTCGCTTGTTCTCAGATCCAGGATTTAAGTAATAAACTGGAGTCTGACGGCCATCCAGAAGAAGCCGCAGTTTTTGCGGCACATGCAATGTTGGTAGAAGACAAAGCTCTTCACCGCCGGGTAAAGCAAGCATTATCTGGCGGTTTGAACGCTGAAGCGGCATGGTCGGATTCTATAGAAGCGTTTGCCTTTCAATTGGAGGGATTAGCCGACCAGACTTTCCGCCTGCGAGCAGCAGACTTGCGCGATGTAGGCGACCGCATCTTACGCATCTTGCTTAAAGAACCAATCGCGACCACCGTTATAGATATCCCTTCGGTAATCATCGCTCGCGACCTCTCCCCTTCTGAGACGGTAAATATAAATAGAAACACTGTACTGGGATTTTGCACTGCTGATGGCGGGCCAACTTCTCATACTGCCATACTTGCCAAAGCCCTTGGAATACCGGCTGTTGTCAGCTTGGGACCTAAGATTCTGGGCATAGAAGCAGGTACTACCATTCTTGTCAATGGAAATAATGGACAGGTAATTACTTCACCGGATGAGAAGACCAAGTCCGCTTTTCAGACCCAGTCTAATCAAGCCTCGGCTAAATTTCAAACTGAGCTCGCAACGGCACAAGCCCCTGCTGTAACCATTGATGGAAAACATTTTGAAGTGGTAGCTAATATCGGTGGTTTGGAAGATGCACAAAATGCTCTGCATTATGGTGCAGAAGGCGTCGGTCTTTTCCGAACCGAATTTCTGTTCCTGGAGCGCACATCCAGCCCGAGTGAAGAGGAACAATTTAAGTCATATCAGGAAGTATTAAACGTAATGGGCAATCGACCAGTGGTGGCGCGTACAATTGATGCGGGCGGAGATAAAGAACTATCCTATCTTGCTCAAGGGCAGGAAGCAAACCCGTTTCTTGGTTGGCGTGCCATACGCCTGTGTTTGTCACAACCTGAGTTATTCAAGCAACAATTACGTGCTTTATTACGGGCCAGTGCTGGACATGATTTGCGAATCATGTTCCCAATGATCGCCACATTGAACGAAATAAGACAGGCAAAAACTTTGCTTGCAGAAGCAAAACAAGAAATTCTGGCGCGTGGCTTATCCATTACTGAACACTTGCAGGTGGGCATCATGGTTGAAATCCCCTCAGCAGCAATCCTGGCATATCAATTTGCACGTGAAGTGGATTTCTTCAGCATCGGGACCAATGATCTGACCCAATATACACTAGCAGCGGACCGTACAAACCCGAAGGTAGCGCACTTGAATGACCATTGCCATCCAGCTGTTCTACATCTTATTGAACGGACTGCTCGGGCTGCACATGCAGCTGGCATTTGGGTGGGCGTATGTGGCGAAATGGCTGGTGATGCAGAGGCTCTTCCACTTTTAGTTGGGCTTGGAATCGACGAGCTCAGTATGTCGCCAACCTTAATCCCGCGCGCCAAAAGCATGATACGCCGCTTGACACTGAATCAAGCCGAAGGTTTAGTAACGGACGCACTAACTTACGATTCGGCTGAGACGGTGCGAACTCTTGTCAGGCAGTCCGTCCAACAATTCTAATTGGATTTCCTCCCCTGCTAATAGATTTCAGTCCGCAATGATGTTGGTTTGCAAAATCTGCACTGCATATCTATTTACATAATCATCCACAGATGATTGTTGCGGGGAAGAAAATGAGGAAGTCAATATATATTAAGGGCAATCTGCATGATAAATAAACCTTATCCAACCCTAGATGAGCTGTTAATCATGGTCGGCGATGCCGGCAAGCATCTCTCTGAAATTGGCGCCAGCGAGGGAACTGCAGGCAACATTTCTGTTTGTTTGCGTTGGGATGTGCGGCCGGATAGGATTTTTTCTGTTTGCGAAACAATCGAACTGCCACAAATAGTTCCTGAACTAAAAGGAGCTACTTTTGTGGTCACTGGATCGGGCGGACGTTTGCGCGAAATCATCGACAATCCATCTGCCAATCTAGCCTGCCTGGTTGTTAATGAGGGGGGCAAGACCGCCAAACTTTATACAGCACCGGAGCGAAAATTCCATCATGTAACCAGCGAATTTAACTCACATCTAGCCGTGCATTATGATCGAATGGTCTCGCGCAACACCAACTTTCACGCCATCATCCATACTCACCCCCCCTATTTAACATATCTTAGCCATATTCCCCGCTATCAGAATACGAGTTATCTCAACAGACATATCTTACGATGGCAACCGGAGATGATTGTGAATCTTCCTGAGGGGGTTGGTTTTGCCCCCTTTGAATTGCCCGCATCTTCAAGATTGGTTTCAGTTAATGTGGATTTGCTTCGCCAACATCACATTGTTGTCTGGGCCAAGCATGGAGTCATGGCTCGCTCTGATAGCTCTCTTAAACACGCAGCTGATCGTACGGAATACGCGGAAACCGGCGCACGTTACGAATATCTTAACCTGACTACCTGCGAAATCGCGACAGGCCTTGCTCCAGATGAGATTCGTGCTATATGCCAAGCATTCAAAGTTCAACAAAGCATCTTTTAGGAGTCAGACCAAAATATGAATGAAACCAATCCTATCCGCCTGGTTGCCTTGGATTTGGATGGCACATTACTAAATGAAAAATTTGAGTTGACAGAAGAAGTACGAGCTTCTGTCCAGCGCGCCCAGGATGCCGGATTGCTGGTCGTTATTGCAACTGGGCGGGATAGACGATCAGCAGAACCTTTTCTTCAAGAACTTGAAGCCAGTCGGTTTGTGATCACATCGGGCGGTGCGCTGGTATGGATTGATGGACAAATCATCGCCCAAAACAGTTTTACATCTAAGCAAATAACCAATATTCTGAACCTTGGACGAAAATACCAGACCGGTATTTTCGTCGACCAGCCTGAGCAAAGTTGGAGGTTCGGCAATCAAGTTTACACAGGCATGTATTCGCATTTGAGTAATTCGACTCCAAACTATCGGGTTGAATCTTTGGTGGATCCATCTCCTATAAAAGTCTCATTAGTCCAAGAACGCAGAATCTTAATTAAGCTACGAGAACAACTTGCATTTCAAAATCCAGAATTGAACATGGTCTTTCCTTTCGAACATATTCTTGATATCAATCCATCCGGGACCAATAAAGGCTCAGCCTTAACTCACTTAGCCCAAGTCCTTGATATTCATACACATGAAATTGCCACCGTAGGCGATTCCGAGAACGATATCAGTATGTTCATGATATCTGGTTTATCTTTCGCCATGAGGAATGCGCCAGAACACGTTCAACAGTTTGCTAATTACATTGCGCCCAGAAATGACCAAAATGGAGTTGTCAATGCAATAGATTCAATCTTAGACCACTAAAAAGAGGGTCGTGATTTTATTTTGATGGCTTTTATTGCATCGGAAATCTTAAGAACATTGTTGGGAAAATATTAACTTGGGCATATGCTGCACTACCTCCCACTACACCCTTAAAAGTGCATTGCTTTTGGCCATATGATGATCGTGTATTCCCCAATAAACCGATTATCCAGCTCGCTTATGATTTACCTTATGTAGACTTACTTCCAAGTAGTTCTTCCATAAATGGATTCGGATGTAATTTGGGCACTGGACTCGAGAAAACCCCTTAAAATCACTCGTTCATGCCTTATTGCGCAGGAAAAATTTGTCCGATTGTGTATATCCCTGCCCCTGTCCGGCCTGCTTCGATTATTATGTCAAGCAGCGTTTCTACGTCCCCT
The DNA here is from genome assembly GCA_021840275.1 of Chloroflexota bacterium. Classification (GTDB taxonomy): domain Bacteria; phylum Chloroflexota; class Anaerolineae; order Anaerolineales; family Villigracilaceae; genus Fen-1038. Next base: position 12,950 of record JAKBYW010000003.1, read on the forward strand.
GCTTCGGCAATCGCAACAGATCCTCGTTCTCCGGGGCATGAACAAAACTCCAGAAGGTATCCCGGGGACGATAAGAATCGCCAACTCGTTTTCTAGCCATGTAAATGGTTCGCTGCAAAGCAAGACCTTCTATGGGAATGGCTACAAGATTGCCGCGTTCCAACGGGTAGGCAGCGGCTATTTCGGAGGCGAAAGCCACGCCATACCCATCAGCAACGGTGCGAACGATCGCCTCTGCATTGCCCAACTCTATAAAAATATTCAAATCTTCCAGACTGATATCATGTTTGGCCAATTCTTCAAGAACCACTTGCCGCGTTCCTGAAGTTGGTTCGCGCATAATCACCGGCTCTTCAAGAAGTTCGGACGGCTCAATTGAGGAGCGCAGGGACCAGCGATGATTGGCTGGTACGATCAATGTAATCGTATCGCGGAAGAATTCCTGAATTTCCAAATTTGGATCGCCCACTTCCCGGCTCAGAACACCCAAATGGGCATCACCATCCAAAAGATCAAGGGTAATTTTTTCTGGAGCGCAGGCAGGGATGCGTACCTGTATCCCTGGGTAGCGTAATCGAAAGCGGGCCGCCAGTTGTGGCAGAATGTATTTCCCAGCAGTCGTGCTGCAAGCAATCCGAAGTTCGCCCGCTACCTGATGTAATGAAGACATAATGGCTTGAAGATTGGCGGTGTCATGCAACAGTTGTCGCGCCCAAGGTAAAAGCAGTTGACCGGCCTCCGTCAACTGCAGGCCGGTACTACTCCTGATGAAAAGAGTGGCGCCCAATTCCTGTTCCAGCATTTTGATCTGGTGACTCACTGTAGGCTGACTGAGATGAAGTCGTTTGGCAGCTTCGGAGATATTCAATTTTTCGGCCGCGCATAGGAAAGTCTCGATCTTTTGAAGATCAATCATCGTGTACTCCAATCCGAGTGTGCTTTCGACGAAGGAAAGTGGCAAACGGGTTTTTGGAAAATGCCAGTTTTGCCGGTCCCACCGACAACAACATTAACACCGCCATCAGCACCGATGAAGTCAAGCACCAGGCACAGGTCGCGCCGATAACGAAGGGTTCGAGGTAAGTGAGATAAATCGAGAAGAGCGTGCCAAAGATAGTCATGAAGAATAATGATATGGCCGCGAAATCGGTCAGACGGCCATAGGCGTGTCGCGCGATCAGCCAGGCGATGACGATAACCACATATCCAATCAGGCCCAGCACGCCAATGGGAAGGCTGCCAAACAGACGCGCATACTCGCTTTGCTGTACGATATTGCAATCTCCCACCGGGCCGCAGACTGCGGTGACTTGAGCGGTTTCCACATATGACAGATAACCGGCCACACCAAGACCAATCGCACATAAAACGGGGATGATCCCGGCCCAATCACCTTTTAAGGAAATACCATTTGTCTTTTTGAAAAGGGTCATAGCCCATGCAACAGATGCGAGCATACCCGCGAGAACGAGAACAGCCAGTGTGTTGCCGGTCGGGTCGCGGGAGAAATTGCCTGTCCAATCAGTATTGTGATGGTCGGGTGGGATGAGCCCTGGAGTCGCTATCGGGGAGATAACTGCCGGGGTAACGGTGACAGGCACAGGCGTCGTTTGAAGCGTTGTCGATTGTGCGGGAACGGTGGCAGTTGAGGCATTCGCTTCTGAAATTGCCTCGCGCAGTCCGGGAATATCAGGCCAATCCGCGCCGCCCTGCGCAAGATAGGATTCGACCAGACCAGGAAATTTTTCTGGAATGTCCGATGATCCAACCAAATACAGGTCATCAATTACCAGGAAGGGCACGCCGCCTCGTTCCACATTGAATTTTGCAATGCGGACAGGTTGGCGAATAGAAAAGCACAACGGGCAGGTTTGCCTGCGCGTGCGCATTTGTTGGAACGATGAGTAAACTGACAAGGAGAAGGATGATTATGATGTGATATCGTTTCACTTTTTACTCCGTGTTTCGTACCAGCCAGCGCGCACGTCTGTTCGCAAGTCGAAATCCGGTACATAGGGTTTGATGTCGAGCAGTGGAGTATCATCAAGCACATCCACGCCTTCAATGGTGAGCGTGTTGTCTTGACGGGATAAAAGCCGGACGGTGGATATTCCAAGTGAGTTGGGACGATAGGGATAGCGAGTTGCAAATATTCCGTGTTCGCGATCATCCAAAAACGGCTTGACCTGAAGCGTATACCCGGACGATTTATGGAAGACATAAAAAAGATGGATGTGGGATAGTTCTTCAATATCCTTCAAGCCATCTGCAAATTCAGGATAAACCTCCACCAGGCCGATGGTTTGTGAGCGCGAAGCCTGGATGGGCATTTGCTCTTTTTCGGTGAACGGTGAATGGATGATGCCAATGGGATGCATGATGAATTCCATTACGCTATTTTTTCCTTTTCATTTTCTCTACCATACAAAATCTTTTTGGACACTGAAAACGCTGATTTCGCTGATAAAAAAGAAAAAATCTGCGTTTCCTGCGTTCATCTGCGTCCCGCTTCTAAAATGTACGGTAGTGAATTTCATTCTAGTTGGAACAATCGTCCCGTAGGTTAAATTGAGCGAATTTGACCATCTCTCAAACCTACGGGATGTTCTTGCTTTCATGCGTGAAAGTTAGCAACTTTACTCCCTGCACCTGGCGGAAGGCTGCGCCCTGTCCAACCGTGCGCAAAACCGCGGCTTCATCCACCACGCGCGTTCCAGAAATGATGGTTACGCCGTGATCAAAAAGGACAGGCGAAAGCGGTGTGCTCGGGCCCAAAAGCATGACCACCGCTTGCGGAGGACAAAGGGATAACAATGCATCCAATGTGTGGTTGATCAAAGCGCTGCCGGTGATGGCAACAATATCGGCTTGCGGGATCAAATCCGCGGCGGCCTCTAGAGGGTATTCGTCTTCCATAGGCTGTTGCTCGATAACCCATAACTGCCCGACAACGGGACGCAATTGTTGGATAAATGGAAAATGACCGACGAGCGCGACATTCTTTCCCCGCCCTCGGCTGGCCAGCACTTCGGATGCGTTCATCTCTCTGGCAGTTGATTCATCCACATCCAACAGCGAATTGATCGCGGCCATACCAATACTGGCCTCCATCAGTTCGTCAGAGCGGGCCAATTCTGCCAACTCATGCGCGCTCTTTTGGTGCAGGCGGCCAACATCGCGGACCTGAACATGTCCGTGCGGGTGGCTGGACATCAATGTGGCCGCCATGCCGCAATGGTGACTGCAAACAACCGTCCAATGTGCGCCGACAAGAACCGCGTGTACCGGCGCGTCATCAGGCAGACTCGCGATAAGAGCATCGATGATATTCATTGGTTGGCTTCGTCCATAAGTTTGGAATGTTCCCCGATTTGCTCGCTCAATACCTCGCGCATCATATCGCACACGCTCATGATTTTGGGATTGGCGACTTGGCATAGAGTATTGCTCCCCTCCCGGTGAGCCACAACGATTCCGGCGTTTCGGAGAGTTGCCAGGTTTCTGGAAATGGTGGCCTGATGTGTGTGGGTGGCGGAGGCGATGTCATTTACATTCATCGGCCCGGCGCGCAATAGGTGCATGATCTCCATCCGCAGGGGATTTCCCATGGCCCGGCACAATTCCGCCTGGATTTCAAAGATTGTCTCGCGGCTCACAGGAGCCTCCTATTTCTGGGTCTGATTTCATCATTCGCCGATGTAAGCGTCATGGAGTTCCCGCATAAAGTGCGCTTTTACTTCTACTTCAGCGAGTTTGCCAGAGGCATAGGTAGATGCCTCTTTCATGAGTTGTTTGGCTTCTTCTTCCGGCAGGCTCTTCAGTTCTTCCAGTGTATACCCTTTGCCTTTCAGATATGTTTCGATCAGCATCTTCTCCAGAAAAGGATGAACATCATCCAGGATTTTCTGATTGTTATTCTTATTCGTGGACATGGGTAATCTCCTTTTTGCGGTCTGGATTTGTCCGCTGGCTTTGACCTTTATCTGGATAGTGTGCAGGCGCTGCACTCCAGAAACGTGTGCCATAGCGTTCCACGATCTGTGCCCTGCCGCTGGCTTCCAAATCTGCCAGCGCCTCACTTACCTGCCCTGACGACCAGCGGCTCAACGTCCGTTCGAGTTCGTCCTGTCGCATTGGGTGGCGGGTAACGATGCCAATAATTGCATCCACCACATTCTCGTATCCGCTCAGATCAAAACTTCCTTCTGCCGGATGCACCACCTCAGCAATATTTCCCAGAATGGTCATAGCCCGCATCAAGCCTTCTTCATCCGTCGGCTGTACCCAGGTCTCGGCTGGCGGACGCGTCGGCAGGTTGATGTGTACCGCATCTGGCTCGACCCTCTGCAGAACTTTCGCAATATCTTCAAGCGCCTGAGGTGAGTCATTCAATCCGCGCACTAACATCACCTCCACCCATAACTTTCCCCGATACTCTTTACGAAAAGCAACCAATCCATCCACAAGCCGCTCAAACGTAATATCCGGGTGAGGGCGGTTGATCTTGCGATAAAGTTCAGCCGTGCCAGCATCAAGCGTAGGCAGGATCGCATCCACGACAGAAAGTTCCTCGCGAACTTCGGGCTTATACAACAGCGATCCGTTTGTGATAACTGCCACTGGAATCTCGGCAATATTTTTGATGTGGTGGATTAACTCACCGAGCCGACTGTGCAAAGTCGGCTCTCCCGAACCAACAAAAGTCACCCAATCAATCTCACCGTTCGCGCGGGACTTCAAGGCTGACTCCGCTTCGAGCAGAATATCCTCCGCTGGAACATATTCGCGCCGCTCATTCGTCAGCGGCATGGTGCGTCCCAACTGGCAATAGACGCAATTCCAGTTGCAGGTCTTGAGTGGGATTGTGTCAATGCCCAGCGATTGACCCAGGCGGCGGGATGGGACGGGACCGAAAACGTACTTCATCTTCCCTCGGTAATTTGCCGGTGGCGCTCCGCTAATTCTTTATCCAACGCCATGTCTAACGTGTCAGACTCACTACTTTCCATCGCTACTCCGGCATTGGCAAAGACGTACTCTGGTCCTTTGCCTTGCAGACTTTCTTTGATAAAAACACGGTCCACTTTTTGGGAGACTAACCATTCGGCCACTTTAATGCCTTTTGCCTTCTCTTCCTGGCGGTGAGGATTGATTATCACTTCGCGTTTTTCAACGGCTCCATCAGCCAATTGCAGGGTGATCAATGCCATGTAGGGCGCTTTGCCAAAGTGTTTGCTCAATTTGCCATCCGGTGCAGCAAGGGGGAAAGCGTACCGCAGATGCGTGGGAATGATGGGTTCATAATGGATCAATACACGCTCCACGTGAGGGACCATATCCTTGATGGTCTGTTGCAGGCGTTGACTGATCGCATGAGCCTTTTGCAGATCATTCCCGCGCAGACCCACCTCAGCTTCCAGGAAACGATAGCGACCATAATTACGTCCGATTAATGTCTTAACCTGGACCACTGCCGGACCATTCTGGATAATCTCCCGGACCTCAGAAAGGGTTAGCGCATCGAGGGATACATCCAGCAACACGCGCATCCCATCCCGTAATAATTCCCAGCCGGTTTTCACAATAAAGACGGCCACGAACAGCGCCGCCCAACGGTCTAGGCGCAGACCGAAAAACTGTCCCAGTAAAGCCGTGAAAACAACCCCAGATGAAAAGACATGGGCGCGGTACTCCTGTGCATCAGCTATCAGGCTTGGAGAATTTACCTTTTTACCGGCGCGCAATTCAAAATAGCTGAAAGTCAAGGGAATGGCCGCCGAAAGCATCACCCCTGCTAACATCCATAAACTGACAGTGGTCGCGCGAGGAATTGCAAACAGGGCTTCATGTACGATCTCGTATGCAGTAAAAAAGATAAGCCCGGACACCCCAACGGCTACCATATTCTCGACCTTGTACAAACCATAGGGGAAGGCCTTGCTTTGGCGTCGGGAGATTTTTAGCCCAATCAGCACTGCCACCGATGCCGCCAGATCTACGAGGTTATGTACCATCTCGGCGGCCACTGCCAGACTGCCTGAGGCAATGGAGATAATTAGATTTAGCAGGCCCAAAAGAATGTTGATGCCAATCGAGGCCCACCCCCATCGCTCAACGGATGAGTTGTCCATCTGTGTCGCCGTTTACTCACGGATCATCTTCGTTCTGCATTTCGGACAGGCTATATCCTTGCAGGGATTGCCCGCCTCATGTGGAACCTTGTGCCCGCACTTAGGGCAGATGCAGTTTCCAATGGGACCCGAGCCAGGCTTATTCCCACCGCGCCTGCCGCGACCCTGTCCTTGCCCGCCGCCGCGTCCATAGCCTTTGCCTTGTCCCTGACCAAAACGGTTGCGAAATAATCTGGTGGACATCTTATGTTCCTTTCTGGTTAATGCAGATTTTCAACGTGGTCAACGATCTGCCCGTTTGCATAAGCCAGGACGGCTTCGTCAATATCGGCGATGTCGGTGACCACTGGGCGGATACTGCGCGCTTTCATGCTTTCGTACGCGCCCATGCCCATGCCGCGGCATAGCAGTGCTTCGCAGTCGGCAATGGCTTCTACCATTTCCATATGCTTATTGTGAGAAGCGGCATCCATCCCATGCGGTTGGCCAGGTCTCTCCTCTTCGTGTGGTTGATTTGCGAAATGGGTATGGCTCATCTTGTCGCGCATTTCGTGGCTCACAATCTGACCGTTTTCCACAATTGCAACTAGATAATATGGCGCCCGTCCGAAATGCTGGCTGATAGTCTTTCCGTCGTCTGTGATTGCTGCGATTTTCATAGGTTTCTCCGTTTGAACTGGATGATTAGGCAGTGTGCGCCTTGTGAACAAAATAGATTGTCAGTGCCGATCCAAGAATCAGGGTTGGTGTTAAGAAATCCATAAGTAGGAGCCAATTCATAGTTACTCCCATTTGTCTGTTGGAAGCAACAACAGACCATATGAACGCAAGGATTGTACACACCAGTGTCATGGATAGGCATAGTAAAGATAGTCTGCTTCCTTTCATGGCTCATCTCCTTCTTCCAGGAAAATCTGATATGCGTTCTCCTCCAAAATTGTCTGCAATTTAGCTTTTTACATGATGTCGTTCCAGCCAACCCAGTCCAAACAAAAAGAGAGTTAGGATCGACAACCAGGCACCGATTATCAAAAAGGGTTGCAGAGATGGAGTTATGCCAATCAGGTCAGTTGGCATATTGATACTGCCAGACGGCGGCTCGCCGGGGATATTGCTAACAGGAATGGGCGTGGGCGTTGCGCAACTGCCGGGCGTGACACCCAGGGTCGGGGCAAATCTCGCTGCCCGCGCATCATAGTCGGGGTGGCAGCTATGGCAGTCTGTGTAAATATCTTCCAGGGGATGTGCCATTAATCCTTCGTGAGCCAAATCTTTGTCTATTGCGGTCCCATTGCCGCCGTGGCAATTTATGCAGATATCTTTGCTGGCATGAATGATGTGCCATTCGCCTTTCTCATTTACAGGATCCTCCTGTGCGTGGCAGGTGAAACATGATGATTGTGGTGGGTTTTCACATTGCGCATGAACAGGTGCTGTCCCAATCACTAACAGTACAATAATCCCGGTCAGCGAGGTAAGGAAGAACCATTGGAACAAAACTTTCGTAGACATACCACACCTCCTTTCAAGGTGTTTTATACAAGCCTACTTTGAGAAATGGCGCTCCGTTGGGCTGTCACGGACATCCATAGGGCAGAGCACCAACAATACATGAGATGGCGCAGCATCAGCATTTTTCCACTGATGTGGCAGGTATGCTTCGAAGACCAGGCTATCACCCGGATCCAATAAATACTTTTGACTGTTTACCGTATAGGTGACATGGCCCTCAATGCAGTAGACAAATTCTCGACCAGTATGAACGATAGGATTTTTCCCGCTATCAGCGCCGGAATTCAAGGTTACGATCAGTGGTTCGGCACCAAAGTGTGGCATTCCAGCTGCAAGATTTTCCATTGTGCTGTGCTCAAATGATACGCGAAGGCGTTGGCCCTGCTTCTGGTGAACCAGTTCCTTACTCCCATGGTCAGCTTCGAAGAAATCAGTGATGGGAACTTGCAGGCTTTGCGCTAGTTGTTGTAAAGTGCTTACACTCGGTGATGTATGTTCATTCTCAATCAGACTCAGAGTATTGATATTCAACTTGCTCATCTCTGCCAGTGAGCGCATGGACAGACCTCGTAGAGCGCGAATTTCCCTCAGGCGTTGACCAACACTTATTTCCTCCTTATTCAATTCAATCCTAAATGGACTGTTCCGTTCCATATCTATATCTCTTATCCGAGGGCGAGTTGTTTTTTGGGGAGGACGCGCGTCTGTCATGTATAAATCCTTTCTGATTGGGGTTTCATACTAATATTATAGTACAAATATTAACAATTTACAAGTTTTGTACTATTTTTATATGTATTTAATGGGTATTTGCCGGCATATGGAGCTGGCAAAACTGTGATAACTGCTTCCAACTGTAGGTTTCAAGAGAGGAGATTCGGCCCGTGTATTGGCGGAGGGCTTTCAATATCTGCCGAAATTGATGATGAGGTGATGGGGTGATAGGATAAAAGAGATGGGCCGAATTTCGAGGTTTAGTGTTTCAGCAACAACCTATGTTTTGGTGCGATGATGCCTTTTGCGGTTATAAATTTTCAGTGAGCTTTGCAGAACCAATTGCTATGTTATTCCACTTTTATTTTCAAACAAGATCAACACAAAAAGAACAAACCGCCAATATTGTTATACCCATTGATTTTGATTATTCACTGCGATTGATAAAGATGATTGCAAGGCTTAAGCTGGACTTTATCCGTTTGAACATTAATAAAAAGCAGGGTGTTAGCTTAGGCAAACACTCGACCAAGAGGTAGGCCATGCCAGCCCTGCACGCAGAATATATCACGATACTTGAAGCCTTTGCGAGGCTGTTCTCGAAACACATTTGGGAACATGCCAGGATATTGCTGATTGGCGCAATCCTCTCTCCTGCTGAACGAACCGTCACAGCAGCATTGCGAGTGATGGGCTTGAGTGGCGAAAAGCATTTTCAAAATTATCATCGTGTTCTCAATCCGATCCTGATTTGCGAATCGGGCTCACGTCGCACAACGACGGCGATAACCACGAAGTGATCAGCACTGCAGAGACAGAAAAAATTGTTCGACTGCTTATGGTTCTCCCTCACGGTGTCGCTCATATGTCGGATAGTATTGAAGGGTTTGTGGAGACATCCAACAATCTGGCAGAAATTGAAATGGCAAATGACATTTTGCAGATAACATCCAGCCAGCGCAGTTCAGTGATGTCGCGCCTCGACGAATTAAGCTGCCGCATAGAAGCTGTTGCCGAACTGGCGGGAGCACGGGTAAACCATATGGACGGATACCCTGGCTGGAAGCCGAACATGGATTCCGACCTATTAAGGAAGTCAGTAGAAGCATACGAGAAACTTTTCAGTCAAAAGTCCGAAGTCAAGATCATCCATGTAGGTCTGGAATGCGGAATTATCGGCGAACGTTGTGGAGAAACGGATATGATCTCGCTCGGCCCAACGATAAAGAATGCACACTCGCCCAACGAGATGCTATATATTCCCTCTGTAAACGAGTATGGGATTTTTTGATTGAGCTGCTGAAGTCTTCCTAGCTTATTCTTTGAAAATGCGATGCGAACGAGGGTGGTATAATTTCACCAACAAACTAAATGTTCACAGGTGCGTTGACGATGAGGCTCGTCAGCGTTGAGGAAAAAACCTTTGTCGATTTTTCGACTGATAGCTTCTACCACAATCCTGCTGGTAGAAGCTTTTTTGTTGCCGCCAGCCAATAAACAGGAAATCAATCATCATGGAAACCAATACAACCGAGCATGTCATTTCAGCCCGAACCGCATTACGTTTCGTTGTTCTGATCGGCATCGTCAGCCTGTTCGCCGATATGACCTACGAGGGCGCGCGCAGTATCAATGGTCCTTATCTGGCGATTCTCGGAGCCAGCGGAACGGTCGTCGGCGTTGTTTCGGGATTGGGAGAATTGATCGGTTTCTCCATTCGCCTCGTCTCAGGTTACTTAAGCGATAAAACAAAAAGCTACTGGACGATCACATTTTTCGGATACGCGATTAACTTGATCGCGGTGCCCTTGTTGGCGTTGGCAGGCAATTGGCAACTTGCCGCACTTCTCATGGTGATTGAGCGCATCGGCAAGGGCATCCGCGTTCCGCCGCGCGACGCAATGCTGTCCTATGCCACCCAACACATGGGGCGCGGCTGGGGCTTTGGTCTGCATGAGGCGCTGGATCAACTTGGCGCGATTCTCGGCCCGCTGGTTATGGCATCCGTTCTATTTTTCCGGGACGGTTACAAGACTGCGTATGGTATATTGCTCATCCCGACCCTGCTCGCGCTGGGAATCCTTGCCACCGCGCGATTTATGTATCCCCGTCCGCAGGATTTAGAATTTAGCCAGACGCGATTACAAGTGCAAGGTTTTTCAAAAACATTCTGGTTATACGTTCTCGCCACGGCGTTGATCGCGGCGGGCTTTGCCGATTTTCCCCTGATTGCCTATCACTTCCAAAAAGCATCGGTCGCCGACCCGATCATGATCCCGATTTTATATGCCGTTGCGATGGGCGTGGATGCGATTGCCGCCCTCGTCTTTGGACGCTTATTCGACCGCCTCGGTCTTTCGACCATGATGCTGGTTGCCGTGCTATCGGCATTCTTCGCGCCCTTGGTTTTCTTCGGCAACTTCTCACTTGCGCTACTGGGCATGGCTTTATGGGGCATCGGCATGGGCACGCAGGAATCCATCATGCGCGCCGCGATTGCGGGAATGATCTCGCCCGAACAGCGCGGACTGGCGTATGGACTCTTCAACACGGTCTATGGGATTTCCTGGTTTCTCGGCAGTGTCTTGATCGGCGTTTTATATGATGTTTCGATTCCGTGGCTGGTTGCCTTTTCCGTGATAGCCCAACTTGCATCCATACCTATTTTCTATTTCATCCACAAACAGGTATGACCGAGAATCAAAAATAAGTCATCATTGGAATCTACAGGAAACTCAAATTGACATGTAATTTACAGTTGTAGTCAAACGAGGTTTATCTTGAAAGACTTACTCAATCATTATCAGTGGAATTCGCTTCGGATCAGACTACGCTCTTTTGAAGAGAGCCTGCGCCACGCACTGAAATGGTTGGATGGCTACGAGGAAGACGGCGTATTATACAGTCGAAAATTAATCCTTTCAGAAAAGAATCGGAAACAGGCTCGACAGAAAATCAGGCATGCGCTGGATCAAATCGCCGAGATAAGCCGCCTATTGGATATACCGAAGGAAACTGAAAACTCTGCTTCTCTAGTGCGCGGAGAAATGACCATCAGCTGGGCAGACCTGATGGACAGCCGCGCACGTAAGCTGGGAAGATTTGGTGATGTCCACCCGGGGCTTTCCAGTAAACTGGATCCTCAAATTCAAAATTTAGCCGAGATTGCGGAAAATTTATCTGCGATCTTCGGTGAATTTCAACAGGAGAAACCGTAATGTCCAAGATCAAATCTGTACACGCCCGCGAAATTCTTGATTCGCGCGGCAATCCCACTGTGGAAGTGGATGTCTTTTTGGAGGATGGCTCACAAGGTAGAGCCGCCGTTCCTTCCGGAGCATCCACCGGAGTTCACGAGGCACTGGAATTGCGCGACAACGATAAAAAGCGATTCGGGGGCAAAGGCACGCTCAAGGCTGTGGAACATGTCAATGAAGTCATCGCCAGCGCCCTGTCCGGGAAAGATGCAGGGGATCAATCGGCAATTGACCAAACCATGCTCGATTTGGATGGAACGCCGAACAAGTCCAAACTGGGTGCGAATGCCATCCTGGGTGTGAGTCTGGCCGTCGCGCGCGCTGCATCCAATTCAAACCATAAGCCGCTCTACCGTTATCTGGGCGGGGACGCCGCCCGGACATTGCCCGTGCCAATGTTCAACATCCTGAACGGTGGCGTGCATGCCAACTGGCAGGGCACAGACTTTCAGGAATTCATGATTGCACCCGTGGGAGCACCAAATTTTCACGAAGCGTTGCGCTGGGGAAGCGAAGTTTATCAGGCGCTCAAGGACGTTTTGAAAGATGGCGGGCATTCAGTCGGCGTGGGCGACGAGGGAGGCTTTACCCCCGTACTCAAGAAAAACTCGGATGCGGTTGAATTGATCATAAAAGCCATTGAAAAGGCTGGGTACAAACCCGGCGATCAGATCGCCATCGCCCTCGACCCGGCCTCCAGCGGTTTTTATGAAGACGGCAGGTACAATCTGCGGACGGAGAATCGCAAAATCGCCTCTTCCGAGATGGTGGCGCTGTATGCGGATTGGGTCAATAAATATCCCATCGTTGTGCTTGAAGATGGACTCGCCGAGGATGACTGGGATGGCTGGAAACTGCTTAATCAGAAATTGGGCGGGAAGATTGAGCTCGTAGGCGATGACCTGTTCGTGACCAATGTGGAACGCATCGCGCGCGGCATCAAGGAGGATGTAGCCAATGCAGTGCTGATCAAACTCAATCAGATCGGTTCACTCACAGAAACGATTGCTGCCATTGAAATGGCGCGCAAAGCAGGCTGGGGCTCGATGGTTTCTCATCGCTCCGGCGAGACCGTGGATAGTTTCATTGCTGACTTCACCGTTGCCATGTCCACCGGACATTTGAAGACGGGAGCGCCAGCGCGCGGCGAACGCGTGGAAAAGTACAACCAGTTGATGCGCATCGAAGAAGAACTGGGCAAAGACGCTGTGTATGCCGGGCGCAAGGCGTTTGTGCGTTAATATTGTGAGATGGTCACGTATTATTGTCCATCGTGCTGGGCAGAGATTCACGAGAATACAGAAATCTGCTCGCATTGTGAATTCAACATTGGAGCCTTTGGCGATCTGGAGTATGAGCAAAAGCTGATAAACGCCGCGTTTCATCCGATCCCGGAGAATCGCTACATGGCCATCGAGGCCTTGGGCATGCTCAAGACGCCGCGCACCCTTCCAACCTTGGCGAGGATTCTGCACGAGGAGAAAGACGACATCTATCTGCTATATCAAGTGCTCAAGGCACTGGCAAATATCCCCGATTCATACAGTAAACAATTGCTCGAGGAAGTAACACACCATTCCTATCGCTTGATACGTCAAAGCGCCGAGCGGTTGCTCAATGAACAAAGGAATAAACAAGGAACCAATTTATGACAAACATTATTCTGGTCAGACACGGCCAGACCGAGTGGAATCGCAGTGAACGTTTTCGCGGCCACGCTGATGTACCTTTGGATAAAATCGGCCTGATGCAGGCCGACGCTACCGGCAAGCGGATTGCCGCGCAGTGGAAACCGGATGCAGTATATGCCGGGCCTTTATCGCGAACCTTCAACACTGCAGAAGCCATGGCTCGATCAACCAGCTTGACGGTCCAAATAGAGCCGGACCTGATTGATGTGGATTGTGGCGATTGGCAGGGGTTGACTCCCGATGAGGTAAGCCGGCGCTGGCCAACCGAATTCCAAGCCTATCTTCATTCGCCGGGCAAATTCCGTTTCCCAGGCGGCGAAGCGTTGGAGATGGCGCGCTTGCGAGCCATGAAATGTGTAGATGGTTTGATTGCCCGTTATCCAGGCCAAACGATGGTTCTGGTTAGCCATACTGCACTTAATCGCCTGATTCTGTTGTCTGCGCTTGGACTGGATTCCAGCAGCTTTTGGAGGATACGACAGGATACCTGTGCGATCAATGTATTCGAAGTGGAAGCGGGCAACTTTACATTGATTCTGTTAAACGAAACCAGTCATCTCTTATCGATATCTGCAAGCCATGTTCCGATTGGTAAATCAAAAACGGTATGATCGGATTAGTGACCTGAAAGTGCCTTGAGCAAAAGCTGACGATCTACCAACCCGATAGCCTTGCCTGTTGTATCCAAAACCGCCATCCATTTACGCTTCTGGGAAAGCATGGAGTGCACGGCTTCTATCAGGGAGGTTTCGGGAGATCCACTCAGAACCTCGTGAGACATCAGTTGGCCGG
>JAKBYW010000134.1:0-5911 GCA_021840275.1 Chloroflexota bacterium
CCCTGATCCACGATGAGTTGCAGGACAACGCCGCTCGCGGAAGATTCAACTTCCACGGTTGCCTTGTCGGTTTCGATTTCTGCGAGCACGTCGCCTTTGTTGATGTTTTCGCCAACCTGCTTCACCCAGCGGACAAGCAAGCCCTCGGCCATGTCGAAGCCGAGTTTGGGCATTGAAATTATTTCAGCCATTATTCCAAGACCTCCTTCGCCGCCGCGACGATGTCCGCGACTTGCGGGAGCGCGGCCTGTTCGAGCATGCGGTTGTAGGGAAGCGGGATTTCCTTTTGCGCCACGCGGATGATGGGCGCGTCAACATGATCGAAGGCTTCTTCGTAGATGCGGCTGACGATCTCGGAGCCGACGCCGTAAGATTTCCAACCTTCTTCAACAACGATGGCGCGATTTGTTTTCTTGAATGATTCCAAAACCGGTTCCATGTCGAGTGGACGAAGTGTGCGAAGGTCAACGATCTCGGCTTGGATGCCTTCCTTCGCCAGTTCGTCGGCGGCCTTCATGGAAAGTTCGAGACCTTTGCAGTAGGTCACGATGGTGACATCGGTTCCGATGCGTTGGACTTTGGATTTTCCAAGCGGGATGAGATACTCGCCGTCGGGTACTTCGCCGCGGACCTGGTACATGGTGGCGTGCTCGATGAAAAGAATCGGATCATTCGACCGAATAGCGGACTTGAGCAATCCTTTGGCATCCTCCGGCGTCCCAGGGCTGACCACTTTCAGACCGGGGAAATGCGCGAAGATAGCATCGGGAGTCTGTGAATGGGTCGCGCCGAGTTGGCGTCCGCCGCCGCCAACGGCGCGGATCACCATCGGCAAAGTGAATTGTCCGCCAAACATGTAATGAAGTTTCGGGGCCTGATTGACGATGTAATCCATCGCGGAGAAGGCAAAGTTGATCGTCATCAATTCAGCAATGGGACGCTGTCCTACCATAGCCGCGCCGATTGCAGCGCCGATGATGGCATTTTCGGCGATGGGCGTATCTTTGACGCGCGCCGGGCCGTACTTATCATAAAAACCTTTGGTGACAGCGTACGTGCCACCCCACACGCCGACCTCTTCACCGAGAATAAACACCGCGGAGTCGCGGTCCATTTCTTCCATGAGAGCTTGCGAGATGGCCTCGCGCATTGTAATTTTTGCCATGTAAACTCCAGTGTTCAGTTATCAGTCGTCAGTGCTCAGTGAATCAACAAACTGATCACTGATCACTGTTTACTGATGACTGGTTAATCCGCGTAAATATCCGCGTACAAATCTTCCAGGGCGGGCTCGGGCGAAGCCTCGGCAAATTCCACCGCCTTCACGACTTCCTCATCCACGCGCGCTTCGATTTCATCCAAAGCCTTTGCAGCGGCAGTCTTCTTTTCGAGCAATTGCTTGCGGAAAATCCCAATCGGATCGCTCTCCTCCCATTTCTTGACTTCTTCCTGCTTGCGGTATCGTTCAGGATCGCCCATCGAATGTCCACGATAACGATAGGTCATCACTTCGAGCAGATATGGTTCACTATTCTTGCGAACGAATTCAATCGCTTCTTTCGCGGCCTCGTAGACTTTCATCACATCCATGCCGTCCACGCGGGAGTTTTTCATTCCGTAGCCTTCAGCCTTTTGGCGGATTTGTGAGACAGCCGAAGCGCGCTCAACGGCCGTTCCCATGCCGTATTGATTGTTTTCACAAACCCACAGTACGCGCAATCCCCAAGTCTTCGCAAGATTCAACGCTTCGTGAAAATATCCGATGTTGGTTGCACCATCACCAAACATGCAGATGGTCACATTGTCATTGCCTGCATATTGATCACCCAACGCCAGACCCGAAGCGATTGGCAAGTGACTGCCCACGATGGCATGTCCACCCCACATATTCTTGGACGTATCCGCCATGTGCATCGAGCCGCCCCTGCCTTTCGAAACACCCGTTGATTTGCCGAGCAATTCCGCCATCACTTCATTGGCAGAAATGCCACAATTCAACGCCACGCCATGGTCACGATACGCCGTGATCACGCGATCACGCGGCTCACGCGCCGCGACCAAGCCGGTTGAAACGGCTTCCTGCCCAATATACAAGTGCATGAAACCACCGATCTTGCCTTGCTGATACAGTTCCGCGCCGCGTTCTTCAACACGGCGGATCAAAACCATCTGGTGAAACAAATCTATTTGTTGTTCTTTCTTCATCTCTACTCCACAAAATTTCCGCAAAAAACAACACCAGATTTCCGCTGGCGTTGTGCTTTAAAAATCAAACACGTCATTATATCAGAGAATTTTAGTCCGATTTTCTCTCAAATGCTCTCCATTTGCTGGTGTAAAATAGAAATATGGGCTGCCTCACAGGTGGACGAACAGGAGAGGCCAAGCGCCTCTTTGTACAACTTTCTGACTCGACAAAACGCGAGCGCGCCGCACAAGATTTGATTCATATAGGTACGGATGCCGTCCCCGCGTTGATCCAAACGCTTCCATCGCGGGACCCAAGCCTGCCTCTATTGGCCGGGCAGCTCATCGTCCGGATAGGTTCACCCGCCATCCCTGCACTGATAAAGACTCTCGGCAAAGTGCATCCGCTCGCGCGCGCAAGTTTGTGACATCTTCGGGCAAATCAAAGATCGAGCCGCCGTTCCCGCATTACTTGACGCTTTACGCGGCGAATTTTATACCGCGCGCGCAAAGGCCGCCACCGGCTTGGGAAACATCGGCGTGGACAAGGCGCTCCGGGATGCCGGCGCGCAGGAGGGGGATACGGTCTATGTGGGAGAGTATGAGTTGAAGTATCAGGAACAGCCAGAAACTGTACCAGGTTTAATAATGATCATTCAGGTAAATCTGGATGGTCGTTTTTCTTTGATAAACACAATGTATTATGGTTTTTTCCCCGGTGTTTGCTATAATACAAATAACCGTTTTTCGTCATTCGCGAAAGGAGGACGAAATGAAACGGGTATCCCTTGTCATCCCCTCGTTCGCTGCCATTCTCATCCTCACAGTTCTGGCCTGCGGAGGTGGTCCCATGTTGACGCCCACTCCCAAGCCTTTGCCCATGCCCACCATTACTCGCACTCCGCCCGCGACAAAGGTTCCCACGCAACCCCCTCTTACTGGAGAAGTAACCATTTTGGACACGTCCGCCTTTATGTTCTTACAACAATATTGTGTTGTCGGAATAATCCGGAACGACACCAATCAAGCGCTGAAATCAATCGAATTGACCATTAAGATGACAGACGCCTCCGGCAACTCATTACTTAAGGATAACGATGGAAAAACCATACCCACCGATCAGTTCAATCCAGCCATGGGCCATTTACTGCCCGGTGAAGAGGGTCCCTTTATATACATCAGCGGCTATCTTAGCGCAGAGCCTGCCAGTTACAAAGTGACCGTTACCGGCCAGCAACTGACTCAATTCGCGCGCGCCAATGTCGAGGTCAGGAACGCTCAAATGGTGAATACCAATTACTGGTTGTATACAAATGGCGATTTTTTACAACTCAATGGTGTGGTTATCAATTTGAGTGACCAATGGATTAATGTCGGGAATATTAGTGGTGCTGGGTTGGATGCCCAAGGGAACATCCTTACCGCCCAATGGGCAATGGACTGGGCACCTCTGCTTGCCCCGGTCGGTGACCCTCAGGGCCGTGATCGGACGCCCTTTAAAATTGGCCTCCCAAACCCTGGGAATGTCACTCATTGGGCTTTCTATGTGGACGCAGAGCCTCTCGATGGGTTTGTCCGGGACCCTGGAAATCAATTTGCATTAGAGGTGGCGAACCATTACCTTGATTCAAGAGGTGATTATCACATCGTTGGGTGGATGGTTAACAACAGCAGCATGGGGGTTATTGTTCCCAGCATTGTTGGAGGAGTGTTTGCGTCGGACGGGACGGTATTGGAAGTTTCCATGGGGAGCGCAGGTACTTCCTTCTATGTGGAAGCCGGGAGTAGAGTCCCGTTCGACGTGACCAATTTTGATATTATTAAAACCCAACCTCAGCAAGCCTCACGGCTGGATCACTGTACGGTCCAGTTCCTTCTCAACCAAGTTTTCTTATCTCAAGAAGCCGCTTCGGTTGCAGAGTACGTGAATCTGCAATCAAAGAATGACCAGGTCCAGAAGAGCCACGAGGCGTGGGTTATCACTGGCGATTTCACCAATACATCGGATAAAAACCTGAGATGGGTAGATATTATTGTTCTAATTTACAATTCGCAGGGAGATTTGGTCGCAACAGGTACTGGTTTCGTCTCTCCGCCCAGTGGAGTGATTGCCCCTAATAAAACCAGCCACTATCAAACTCGCATCCTCATCGATCCGACAGTAGATTACAGTCAATTTACCTATGAAGTTCTTGTTCGTGGCAGTGTCAGTAAATAAAGGAAGCCCATGGTAATCTCTCCAAATTGAATGGATAATTTGGTGAGTCCTTTCTGAATGGAGTTGCCCAAGTAAATTCCCGGTATCATTTTTTTGCAATTCTGGATGCTGGATAAAAGCCATCCCGCCGAAAACGACCAGTGGCCTACCCGCTCTCGTCCTACCTTACCTGTAAATTGGCAATGAGCGACGCATTTGTCAGGTACGTCGCTTATCCATTAGCGCAGAATTTTTCCTCTCACCACTCTTTACAACTCCGGCAGACGACAAGTGCTGGCTCGCCCAATACCCCATATCTTTCCAGTTTCACGGAGATTCCCAAAGAACCAAAATATCATTGTATTGTCGCGATGGGTATTTAGATCAGAGTTGATCTTCCGCCAAACAGAAGAAACCATAATTTTGACATTGGTTTGGTTGCTAAGCACAGCATTTCATAAAAGTGTTCCGAGAAAGATGATGTAAACTTGGGTTGAAAGGAACGGCGTATGAAAGGACCTAAACCCAAGTACAAAATACAGCTCGTTGAAAACGAAATAACCGAATTGCGCAAACTTGTCAGCGCCCATAACTCACCGCAAGTCAAGGTGATGCGTGCCCGGATCGTGCTGGACGCCCACGAGCATCCGGAATGGAGCAACCAGCAAATCGCTGCCATGCTGGGTGTACTGACCGGGCAGTGCGGAAATGGCGACAAAGAGGCTATTGGCTACCCGCAACGCAGATCGGTTCATGGGTCTTCTCGCGTGTCCTGTACATCTTCGACAAGGTCATCTTCAAGCTCACTGGCGGAAGGCAAACAGTTATCAGCGCTGTGGCTGGACTTCCATCCATTATGCTGACCAGCACCAGCGCAAAAAGCGGCCAGCAACGGATTACGCCATTGGTCGGCATTCCAGACGGAGCAAACCACATCGTAATCGCGTCGAACTTCGGGAAAAAGAATCATTCAGGTTGGTACTACAATATCCTGGCGAATCCAAAGGTCACCGTTACGCTGAACGGCCAGTCCAAATCTTGTACCGCGCGACAAGTCTCCAGCGAAGAGAAAAAACAATGTTGGGACAAAGCAGTGAAAATCTATCCGGGCTATAACTCTTACAAGCAACGTGCCAAGCGCGAGATCGCGGTCCTTGTTTTGGAGCCGGATAAATAAAACAATAGTCACCTTTGCGGGCGACTATTGTTTCTCTATTCCAGGTTTTATTCTATCCAGGTTGTTCTATCGTCAAATCCCGGCCTGTTTACCGGCTCTGCCTCATGATCGGGATAACCAACATAAATAAACCCGACGATGTGCTGGTCTTCAGCCAACCCAAAAAACTTCTTAATTTTCGGGTCGCGCGCCCATTCGCCGGTGCGCCATTGCGCGCCCAAGCCCTCCGCTTGCGCGGCCAGTAAAATATTCTGACAGGCCGCCGATGCCGCGGAAATATTTTCGGTTTCCAGTACCTTCGATTCAGACGGTTTATCCACGCCAACCGCGATCACCAACGGCGCACGCAG
>JAKBYW010000135.1:0-5849 GCA_021840275.1 Chloroflexota bacterium
CATGCAATGGCCGCATCCCATGCTGACCGACTCGGGCGGCTTTCAGGTCTTCTCGCTGGCGCAAACCCGCAAGATCGACGATGCCGGCGTGACCTTCAAGAGTCACATTGATGGCTCGACGCATCGCTTCACGCCAGAAAAATCCATCGCCATTCAGGAGAACCTCGGCGCGGACATCATCATGGCCTTCGACGAATGTTCCGACCCGAACGATCATGCCTATACCAAACTTGCCATGCAGCGGACTCATCGCTGGGCCGAGCGTTCCGTCAAAGCCAAGACGCGAAACGATCAGGCTTTATTCGGCATTATTCAAGGCGGCGTCAATCCCGACCTGCGAGCGGCTTCCGCTAAATTTATCGCTTCTCTCGATACGCCCGGCATCGCCATCGGCGGACTCTCGGTGGGTGAGACCAAGCAGGAAATGCATGACACGCTCGACGTGATGTATCCGCATTTGCCCGAAAACAAACCGCGTTACCTGATGGGCGTCGGCACGCCCGAAGATCTGGTCAACGGCGTGGCACGCGGCGTGGACATCTTCGATTGTGTCCTGCCCACACGTCTGGCGCGTCATCACTCCGCCTTTGCGCCTGAAGGAAGATTGAACATGATGAACGCAATCTTTGCGCGCGATGAGCGGCCTCTTGATGAGATGTGTGATTGCTATACCTGCAAGACTTTCACGCGCGCTTATATCCGTCATCTCATTATTGCGAAGGAACTGTTGGCTGGCACTTTGATCTCGATCCATAATTTGCGGGCGTTGATAAAACTTATGGAGCAGATCAGGGTTTATATTGCGGAAGGGTCATTTGAGTCAAAAGTGCCGGGGTTGTTGGCGCAGTGGCATGGGAATGCAGACAGAAGTAATAAAGGGAATAGTGAATAGTTGGAGGCGTGATGGCAAATGACAATGTCCAGGGGTTGGAGACACTCGAAGCGTGGAAAAAGTCGAAAGGGCTTGCTCTAAAGGTTTACAAAGAGATTTTGCCTTTGCTTCCTGCAGAAGAAAAATGGAATCTAAATCAGCAAATTCGCCGCGCTGTTTCCAGTATCCCTGCGAATATTGCAGAAGGACATGGAAGGTTTTATTATCAAGAAAATGTTCGTTTTTGTTATATTGCCCGCGGCTCTCTAACGGAAACATATAGCCATATTACACTTGCTCACGAGCTCGGGTTTATTCCGGTAGAAAAATATAAGGAGTTGACAACACTTGTCGAGGAGTTGGTAAGAATCATAAATGGTTATATCTCTTATCTCAAGCGCTCCAAGATTGGAGCGCTTGAGCCCGGTGTAAATCATTTTGCGCGGGAAGACCCTGCATCGTATCTGGTCGACTATCCTGAAGACTCCGAATCTTTAGAAAGCCAATAACCCCATCAAACTATTCACTATTCCCTATTTTCTATACTCATTCTTCACTTACCAAAGGAACCCCACATGAATCTATTTCACGCTCTCCTGCTCGGCATCATCGAAGGTCTGACCGAATTCATCCCGGTCTCGTCTACGGCACAATTGCTTGTCGGTCAGACGCTTCTGCGCATCCCGCCCGGCTCCACCATGACTGCATTTCTTGTCATCGTTCAACTGGGTCCGCTTGTGGCCCTCGTTGTTTATTTCTGGAAAGACTTGCTGGCATTAGTCAAAGCCTTCTTTGCCGTGCCTTTCTCCACCGAAGAAAACAAGCTGGCATGGTATATCATCATTGCCACCATCCCCGCATTGATTGCAGGTTTCCTGCTTAAGGATTCTGTTGAAGCGCTATTCACGACTCCTTTATTGGAAGCGGCCATCCGCATGTTCGCAGCCGCCATCTTGTTAACACTGGCAGAGTTGATCGGTAAACGTCTGCGTAAACTGAACTCGATGACCTGGTTGGATGCTCTGATTGTCGGTTTGTTCCAGATTGTGGCGGTCTTTCCCGGCGCCTCACGCTCCGGCTCAACCATTAGCGGCGGCATGTTGCGTGGTTTTGACCGCCCTTCAGCGGCGCGCTTTGCCTTTCTGATGTCCGTGCCTGTGATGCTGGCGGCGGGCGGCTATGAAACCCTCAAGCTATTCAAAATGCCTGGGCTTGGTGGATTTCTTCCCGTTCTGGCTATTGGTTTTATTGCCGCAGCCATCGTTGGTTGGTTGTCGATCAAGTGGCTGTTGAGCTATCTCAATAAACATTCGTTGTATGTCTTTGCAGCCTATTGTGCAATTGTCAGCGCGATCTGCCTTGGATTCTATTTCTTTGCATAAAACATGCAGGGCCGAGTTTTGCTCTGCCCTTGCAATTGCATGAAAAAAATTCTGTTTGTTATCTTGATTTTTCTAACAGCCTGCGCGCCCGCGACACCCGGTGCGACGCCGCAGGTTGTAAAAGTTTATTCCACTTCATCCACGCAACCGTGGCTGGCGGATTTATATAATTGCGCTTCTACTTCTACCATTATCAGTTTATCTGTTTCACAATCTGCGGATATTATGATTCGAGTGGGAGAGCCTGCCAACCTGACAACACCCGCGTTTCAAATTGGGACGGAAGATATTCTCGTTGCGGTTCAGCCCCAGACCGGGGTCGGGTCACTGACAATCGAGCAAGTGCGGCAACTGTTCACGGGTCAAGCCACAAATTGGAAAGATGTCGGCGGCAACGATGTCTCTGTGCAAGTGTGGACGTATTCGCCCAATGAAGATGTCCAACAGATTTTCGACAATACAGTTTTAGCCGGGCAACCCGTTACCTCACTGGCGCGGTTGGCGGTATCCGCTCAGACCATGTCCGATTCTATCGGGGCACAGGCCGGCTCAGTCGGAGTCCTGACGCGGCGCTGGCAGGCAGGCAACTCTTCGACAGGCTCACCTGTGCCTGCGGCGCAGGCAGGGCAGGCTGCGAGAGAGGCATTAATCGTCGCGTCTGTGCCGGTGCTGGTGATTACAAAGTCCGAACCACAGGGTGCAGTCAAAGAACTGATCGCCTGTCTTCAGAAGAAATAGCTTGTAAGATTTATTCCTGCATCGCTGTCTCTTTCATAGATTTTCGCGGAGGAACTATGAATGAGTTGGAAGCGTTTCGTACAGAGAAGGATGATTTTTTCGGGCATCACCCGCAAAGCCCGCTGACGCGCGAGCAAAAGCGTGACTTTCATGGGCTGAATTATTTTCCCGAAAATGCGGATTTGCGGCTTGAAGTCAAGGCTGAGGAGTTCCCCGTCAAGGAGCGTATCGAAATGCAGACCTCGACCGGGGATGTGCAAATTTACTTTCGCCACAGCCGATTCAAATTCCAGGCCGATGGGCAGGATGCGGAACTGACCATTTATGAAAGCGAGAATGGATTCTTTTTGCCTTTTGTTGACTCGCTGGCCGGGAAGGAAACCTACGGCGCAGGCCGCTATCTTGAACCTGAACCTTTACCCGGCGGAAGATTTTTAATTGACTTCAACATGGCATATAACCCGTATTGCGCTTACAACGAGCAATGGTCCTGCCCATTGACGCCACTTGAAAATCGGCTGAAAGTGCCCGTCAGGGCCGGTGAGAAGTTGTTCCACGAATAATATGAAATAAAAAGACGGACTTTTGACGGTCCGTCTTTTTCTATTCTTTTGCTGTTTCTTCCAAAACATCCAGAAGCGCTTCATATTCGTCGCAACAATGGGAACATATATCGAGATGTTCCCGCAGGAGCGGCATCAGGTGGGCGGCATCTTTACCATGCACTTCTTTTTCCACGTATTCATCGAGCTGGGCAAAAACTTCATTGCAGGTCGTTTCTTCCTTGCGGACTTTATCGAGCACGCGCAGGAATCCTTTAACGACTTCATCGGGGAGTTCTTGCTCCCGTTGAAAGCGATGCCGGATGCTTTGTATTAAATCTTTGATATTCATGCCAAACCTTTGATTTGGACGTTTAATCTCACCCTAATCTTACTTTTTCTCGAAAGCCGATAATACTTCCTGCGCTGTTAAACCCTCATTTGTGAGACGGCGTTTGAGTCGCAGGCGGGCGTCGTGTAGAAGTTTGTACAGCGCGTTGCGATTGGTCTTCATGCGTTTGGCGGCCTCTTCGAGGGGTACATCCTGGATGCTCAAAAGCATAAGAGCTTCGCGCTGTTTGGGAGTTAATTCCTGCTCCAAAATACGGCGGACGCGTGCCATCATATCGGCCTGTTCGACGGTCTCTGCCGGGCCGGGCTGACGATCCGCTATGATGCGCGCCGGAACGGGCAATTCCTCATTGTCCACAATTTCGTCGAGGGAAGAATCCTGCCAGCGCTTGCGGCGCAACTCTGTCAGCGCAATGCGGACGGCGATCTTGTGCACCCAGGTGGTGAACATACTGCGTCCCTCGAAAGTGTCGAGCTGGTCGAGGACGCGCAAAAGAGTCTCCTGGGTCACTTCATCAACAAGCGGAGCGAAGAGCGCAGAATCGGGAGAAAGCCAGCGTGAGAGCGCGTAGGGGAGTCCGTGTGCGACGATCTCGCGCAGATCGGTCAGCGCTTCTTCGCGCACGACGCCGTCAGCGCGCAGGTCGGACAGCCAGGATTCGTTGGAACGGTTGGTCATGAATGGCAAAATTATATCAGAGCCAGATAGTGCAATGACACTGAATAACCATTCTGTTTATAAAAATTTAACGTGACGCTGTAAAAGAAAAAACCACCATGTTAACGGTGATTTTTGTGGCGGGCGCGGAGGGGCTCGAACCCCCGACCTCATGTGTGTGATTTGTGCGGTAAACCATGTAATGTGTCCAATGAGTACGATCTATTCGACTTTTGGGGGGTTTAGTATCCAATCAGTACAATCATTCCAACCCTTTTCAATCTGTAAGCCTTAGTTACGCATTACTGAATATCTTGTTGATATTCTTTGTGGCTTCTTCTGAAATGCCAGGTAGCAAGTGGCTATAAGTATTCAACGTAATGGTTACGCTTGAATGACCCAATAGCACCTGCACGACTTTGGGATTTGTTCCTACTGCAAGATGATAACTTGAGCATTGTGCCATTAAAAGGGATTGTTCGGGATTTGAGCCGAAACCTGATCTAAAACTTGAAGATATGCCACGTTTCCCTCTCAGAGAGTCGGAAACAATGACCAAAGAGGAAAAGCTTACCTCAGTTACGATCTATCTTGCTAAAGTAGTTGACCACCTGCAAGGAGTTGAAGATGAACACAGAGCCTTTGTTATTAGACGACCACATACTAACAGTGCCTCAAGTCTCCAAGTATCTCCAGATCTCCAGGTCGAAACTGTATTATCTGGTATCTCGGAAGCAATTACCCCACCTGAAATTGGGAAGGAACATTCGGATACGTCAGTCGGACTTGATGAGGTGGCTAAACCTTCAGGTTGAGCCGGCCTCACAAATTTTTGCAGTAAGAAAGACCCTTATTCCCAATATCTCGTTTGCCTTTATTATGCAAGCAGGTTAGGAAGTCTATTCTGGCTCTGGTCCTGACCCTAATCATTTCCAGAACCAGAATAAAAGCCCCAACCATTCAAAATTTCAGATAGCCTATTAAACTACTAACGTCAAATTACTTGAGAACGTTCGAGTTACTTCATTTGCCTACTATCAGTGATACAAACCCTATTCGTTATTCAAGATTTTTACCAAACCTGTCCTGTCCTCTTCTTTTTTGTTCACGCCTCATGTGGCAGTTAAAACAAACTACATCTGTCTTTTCAATCTCACGCATTATGTTATCAAGACCTAACCCTTGTTGAATCATGCCAGTGATATTGTATTTCTTGGTATCCCGTACATGATCGAAAGTTAGGACGGTAACATCGCTCTCGCCACAATCCGCACAAGATTTACTTAATAGATACTCTAAGACAAATT
>JAKBYW010000136.1:0-5831 GCA_021840275.1 Chloroflexota bacterium
ATTCTGTTCAGGAGGCTCTGTGTATGGAAAATCATCCAACAACCAGTGAAGTCTGTAATGATGGATGTGCTTTGCAGTGAGATGATCCACGACCAGCCAGCGTTCATCGTCCAACATCAGGACGGTACGTTTATGTTCCACAGGATCCGTCAGGCGGCGATAGCCATCATGTTCGCCCCGCCAGCGACTTGAATTTTGTTCGAGTAAATGACCATTCGCCCAGTTGATCCAGGTGAATCGACTGAAATAAGTCATTTGGTCAACGGAGTCAACTGTCACCGTGTTATGAACCGCTGTGCGGGACAGTGCATTCTGCCAGATTCCTGGTCCGCTGTATAAATAAGTACCTGCATCACAAGCGATGTTATGTCCGCGCCACCACAAGTCCACATGCAGTTGATCGGCATGTGAAGGCCGCGCTTGAAAATTCACGCAGCGAATGACGGCCATACTCTGCGAACTGCGCAAGGTATACACACCGCCTTGCGCGAAACTTTGGTTTACTTGCGGATGCGCGTCTTCCATGAGCGCGTCCAGCGCCTGTCCGCCGCACAACCAAAAAAGGTCTTCATCCCAGGGGCCTTTTTCAAAGAGACGTTTGCCGTGCAGCAGGTAATGTCCCAATTGCAAAACGGGACGGTAATCGGTGAAGTCGCAAGTGTTGAGCGGCAAAACCAGCGCGCCATCAATCGAACCGAATTGCGGCATCAGCCCAGTTTGCAGTTCAGTGAGTTGATATAAAAAATGGATGGAAGCATCCAGCGCACGGTAAAGCGATTCGGAAAAGCGTCGATCGTTCAACTGGGCCAGGCGAATGGCATAAAAATAAACATGTAAAACAAAGCGATGGTAGTTGAGTGAATACATCGAGTAACTACCGTCTGTAAAAATTTGATGGCCGGCTTGCTGTTCCAATAACCTGCGTCCGAGCGAAAAATATTTTTCGCTATCTTTCAATTCAGGGAAGAGCAGGCCGATCATCCACAAGCCCAGCGCCTCCGTGATGGCATGATTGCCGCGGGTGGAAATGGCGTAGTCAATGTTTTGGATAATCCGTTTTGCAAGGGCGGCGATCATGGTCGTCAAATTCGCGACGCGTTGCGGTGTGGTCCCACGTGCGTGCGAGAATCCGTGCAACCCAAAACACCATGCCATCACGCGCAGTCCCGCCTCCTGACCATCCTTCCAATTGGCTCCCGTATTCGGAGGGTTATTCTTCGCCCAATCTTCGATCAAAGTCCAAAACGCTTCGGCATAACGTTCATCTGCGCGCTGAGCATAAGCGCGCACGAGTGTATATACACAACCAAATCGGCTGGCTTCCCAAACATATTTAATGTCGCAGGCGCCAAAGTCTGGAATTTGTGACCAGTGTTTTTTTGAATCGAGTCTGACATTTGTGCTTGGATCTAAATGCCAATCAGGCGGAAAGCCGATCTGATAATCAGTGTGTTCAAAATACTTGAACCCGCCTGCCAGGATCTTTTCCGCTGCCTGCACTGCAAGTTCGGGATTCCATGGAACATCTTGCGGCAACGGATCCATTTTTTGGAAAAAGAAGGCGGGGACATTTTGCTCGCGCCATTTGACATGGGATTCCGCGTCCTTCGGGACCTGTGGCTTGATCCAGCTTTCGAGCGGCTTTTCCTCCCAGCTGTAAGCCGGCATTTGCCAGCGAAGGATTCCCGTGCGGATTCGTAATGCGTATCCTGCGCGAAATAACAGCCACTTCCACCCGAATTGGCGATAGAGGGAAATGAGTGTGCGGAGTTTGGAAATCATTTGGGAGTTTTCACATTTATTTTCGCCACAGACACGTCCCGGTTGTAAACGACAAAAACGTACCATTGCATCTTGAAAACCGAATAAGATGATTTTCTGCGGCTGAACTTTTCCACAATTTGTTGCACCACCTGGTCAATGGCCTTTTGTGGAGAACGTTTGCGCTTATCAATCGTCGGGACGTTTACGACAACCATCTTGAGATTATTATACAGTCACTTTATCACAACAAAGATGGGACGGTAGAATTTCCACCGTCCCATCTTTCTTTTTTCCTCTTTCAATCCCGTTTATCCCCATTCATCTCTGGTTACAACTTCGCGAACCTGCTCACGACCTTGGCGGCCGTTGCGGGACGATCCATCACGCCGCCTTGATAAATAAAGATCGGCGTGCCTTCTGCGGTGTAAGGGAGTTCAAGAAATGCCTGGCCGGTCAGGAAGCGTTCGCTGTCAATGGCGCAGGAGGTCACATAACCGATGTTCTCACCTTTGGCATTCATCACGGGGTCGCTGTTGTGCGCCATGCGCACGCGCTGGTCATCGAAGCGAAAGCGCACGACCACGCTCTTGCGTTCTTTCTCGCGCGCCACGTAAGCCTCGCGTCCGATGAACCACGGTTTGTAGGTCTTGACGTATGAACCGAATCCGCCTTCGGCCACACCCAGATCACGACCGCCGAATTTGCCGGAGCCTGCGCCCATTTCATCGCCATACAACGGCAGGCCAGCTTCCGTGCGCAAGGAGTCGCGCGCGCCTAAACCGATCGGCCTGACGCCGAACTGCTCGCCAGCTTTCAAGACTGCATTCCAGAAGTCTACGGCGCGGTCGGGATGGACGAACAATTCAAAGGCCATCTTCTCGCCGGTATAACCCGTGCGCGAGACGATCAGATCAAAACCGCCAACCACGCCGTCGCACAACTCGGTGCGCTTCAACTTCATCACGCGCGCCTTGGTCTTATCGTCCATGCCCATTGCCAGCAATGTGTCGCGGCTCTTCGGTCCTTGTAGGGCGATGTCCACTCGCATGGCGGAACCAGCTTTCGGGTCCCGTAAGTTGCGAATGTCGGCGTTGTATCCATACGTGCGCGCCCATGGGCGCGCGTTGTCGATCCGCACCTTGCCATTGCGCACACTCTCCAGCCACGTGCGATCCTTATCATCGTTCGAGGCGTTCACAACCACCAGATAATTATCGAAGCTGCGGCGATAGACGAGCGTGTCGTCGATCACGTCCGCATCGGGTGTCAGGAAATGCGTGTACAGGCTCTCGCCGGGCAGCAGCCCACCGCAGTCATTTCCGCAGACCGTATCGAGGAACGAGGTTGCGTCCGCGCCCTTCACCTCGTACACGCCCATGTGACTGACATCGAACAAGCCCGCCGCCTGACGCGTGGCAAGATGTTCCTCGTAAATGCTCGTGTACACCACCGGCATCTCCCAGCCCGCAAATGGGACCATTCTGCCGCCCAACTCTCGATGGGCTTGATTCATGCGAGTCTTCTTTAACTCGCCTTCGACTTCCTTCCACGCAAAGGGCGGCAGCGCCTCTTTCTTCGACGCAGGCTGGTCACCGATAAACCAGGGCTTATTTTCATCCTGGGCAGGGACAAGCCCCGCCCCTACGCGTACGGGCGACTCTTGTGGTCGCCCCTTTATTTCCGCGACCACAAATGGCCCGGGCATTCGCTTGGCACTGAAATCTTTTGCGCCATCCAGATTGAACGAGGTATATCCATCAGACAGATCGCGCAGCCATGTCGCCACAATGGATGCTTTCGCGGCAGGCACAGCTAATTGATAGGTCGTGCCGTCCACATTCTTCAGTGTCCCTTTGACTTTACCCTTGGGAGTCGAAATTTCTGTGGCTTGCGTCTTGCCCTTCTTCAAAGCAGAGAGATCGCTCGCCACGGCATAATCCAAGACCTGGCGCACGCGCTGTCCACTCAATTCGAACGCTGCGTAGGTCGGACTGCCAGTCCGACTTACCTTATCGTCAATGTAATAGAAGTGTGGATAGCCGCTCTTTTTGTACTTGAAGTCTATACCAGCGCCTTCCGCCAACTTTCTAACCTTCGAACGTGCAACGTTCAACACGTTAAAATCCAACTTCGCTCTCCTCACCCTTCCCTTGTGCGGAGTATCCACCGAGTGCGGCGCGCAAGCCAGCAAAACATCTGCGATAATGTCTGCCAGTTCGCGCGCAGTCTTTTCCGTGAAGCCGCGCTGTGTAATCCACGGCGTGCCGAGACGAATGCCGCTCGGGTCAGCCGAATTCTTGTCGCCGGGAATTGTGTTGCGATTGACTACCACGCCGACAATATCCAAAATGCGCGCGGCTTGGTCGCCGCTGAGTTTCGTGCCGTCCTCACCGATGACCATTGTGCAATCCACATTCAGCATGTGACAGTCTGTGCCGCCGAACGGGACACGCAATCCGCGTTTCTTGAATTGATCCGCCATGGCTTGCGCGTTCTTGATGGTCTGCGCCTGCAACTTTTTGAATTGCGGAGTCTGCGCTAACTTGAAGGTTAGCGAGAGCGCCGCGAACACATTGACGTGTGGTCCGCCCTGCTCACCGGGGAAGACGGCTTTGTCAATCTTCTTCGCAATCGCCGCATCGGTTGTCAGCAACACTGCGCCGCGCGGGCCATCGAGACTCTTGTGTGTGGTAGACATCACCACATGAGCAATGCCAATCGGTGAAGGCACAACGCCCGCCGCGACCAGTCCGCCGATGTGGGAAATGTCCGCAAGGAAATACGCTCCGACTTCATCCGCGATCTCGCGGAACTTCTTCCAATCGGGAACCCATGAATACGATGAATAGCCCGCGATCAACAGTTTGGGTTTGTTATCCAAAGCCAGCGCGCGGATTTTGTCATAGTCGAGTTTTTCGTTCTCATCCACGTTGTAATGCACCGCCTTGAACCACTTGCCTGAGCGGTTGACAGATGAACCGTGCGAGAGGTGTCCGCCATGCAGGAGGTTGAGTCCCATCACGGTATCGCCGAGATTAAGCAGGGCTTGATAGACCGCGTTGTTGGCGGGTCCGCCGGAGAGTCCCTGTACATTGACGTAGATCTGGTCAGCCTTGTAACCATTCGCGGCGAAGGCTTCCGCCGCGCGGCGGCGAGCCAGCGCCTCGACCGCGTCCGCGTATTCCACGCCTTTGTAATAGCGTGGGTCGCCGCTACGGTGATAATGAGCAAGTCGCGCCGGGTAATCGAGAATCTCTTCTTCGGTCATCCAGCGCGTGTCTTCGTCGGGATAGCCTTCGGCATAAATGTTCTGGAAAGCGGAAGCCAGCGCCTCCCGCACTGCCATCGGTGATGTCGATTCGGACGGGATCAAAATCAATTTGCGGGCCTGACGTTCGGCCTCGAGTTGGGTCAATTCAAAGACATCGGGGTCAAGCTTGGCGAGGTTGCCGCGAAAAAGAAAATCGGACATGGTTAGTCTCCTGGTCTATTAGTCTTGTAGTCGTCTAGTCTTTTGGAATGGTTGTTAGACCAATCGAATTGTAGGACAGGAAAGAGGGAAGGTCAAGTGAGAATGACACTTTGAGACAATAACTCCCGCAATTTGCGGGGGCAAAACGCTTCAATCCGTACCTGACTGGTTTGCTTGTGAAGTGCCTTTTTGAACATGGCACTCAATTCATTTGGATCATAAGTCTGCCTGACTGGAACTTGCACCAGCGGGATTCTTGAGATCACCAAGACTTTCTCTACAAATTGATCGCACTCAATATGGTCAGCGCGCTGGTGGGATGAGTCATCCAATTCAATGACTAGCATGGGCTTCAATGTCTTGGCATCAACAAGAAAAAATCCATCTGTTTTTTGTCAATCTGATCATAGTACTTGTAATAATCAGTCTTGTTAATTCCAGCGATGGCGACTAAATCCCTCAATGCGACATGCGGAAATACAGCATTTTCCCCTGTCATCCTCCGCAACAAATGAAAGAAGGACGTTCCCGCGTTGGAGAAGAAATTCGGGTAGGCTTTATATGGAAATACCGTCTGGGCTTTCGGTCTTATTCC
>JAKBYW010000137.1:0-5827 GCA_021840275.1 Chloroflexota bacterium
GGTGAGAAATTATCCCCGGCAAAGATCGTCGAAAGACTCAACGCCATCGGCGGAGCGCATGGCATTGGCCGCGTGGACCTGGTTGAGAATCGCCTGGTCGGCATGAAATCGCGCGGCGTTTATGAAACGCCCGCTGGCACTATTTTGCTTTATGCGCATCGTGAACTTGAGTCACTTGTCATTGACCGCGAGACCATGCACTTCAAGGAAATGGTCGCAGTGAAATACGCCGAGGTGACCTACAATGGCTTGTGGTTCACACCGTTGCGCGAAGCAATTGACGCCTTCGTCAATTCTACGCAAGGTCCCGTCACAGGCACGGTGCGGTTGAAACTCTACAAAGGCAACATCATTTCCGCTGGCCGCAAGTCGCCGTTCAGTTTGTATCGCGAAGACTTCGCCACTTTCGGACAGGAGGATGTTTACGACCAGAGTCACGCCGAAGGATTCATCCGCTTGTTCGGCTTATCCATGAAAGTCCGCGCGCTGAATGGTTTGCCTGTCTCCGGTCTGGACATGCCGAAGCCCGATTACAGTCGCTTCAAGAGAGACTAATGTCATTGCGAGAAGGGCGCTGCGAAGCGTGCCCGACGAAGCAATCTCCAATACAAATTGCAATTTCTCCTCAATAAGATTTATCGGCATTAATTAATAGGAGATTGCTTCGCACACCGTCCTGCGTTCGGCGCAGGGAAGTACGCTCGCAATGACATGCAACAAAAGGAGACATCATGACACTTTGGGGAGGCCGCTTTAGCGGCAAACTCGACCCGGCGGCGTGGGCATTAAACTCATCGCTTGCATTCGACCAGCGTCTCGCGACGCAGGATGTGCGCGGTTCGATTGCATGGGCGAACGCCATTCATCAAGTCAGCGTGCTCAATGCAAAAGAACATGAGCAGATCATTGACGGACTGAATACAATCCTGAAAGAGTTCGAAAGCCACACATTTGTCTTTGTTGAATCCGATGAAGATGTCCACACTGCTGTCGAGCGGAGGCTGGGCGATCTAGTCGGAACGGCGGCGGGCAAACTGCACACTGGTCGAAGCCGCAACGATCAGGTGGCCACTGATCTCAGAATGTGGATGCTGGACTCTCTGCCGCTGTTGGACGATGCCATCAAAGGGCTTCAATCTGCTCTCCTGGATTTAAGTAAAGCGCACCTGACCACGCTGATGCCGGGGTACACCCACCTTCAACGCGCCCAACCTGTCAGCTTGTCTCACTGGCTCCTCAGCCATTTCTGGTCCCTGCAACGTGACCGCGAACGATTAGCCGACTTACGCGACCGGGTTGCCATCCTTCCGCTGGGATGCGGCGCGCTGGCAGGAACCGCTTTTCAAATTGACCGCGAATCCCTGGCTCAAACTCTCGGCTTCGACTC
Organism: Chloroflexota bacterium; assembly: GCA_021840275.1. Classification (GTDB taxonomy): domain Bacteria; phylum Chloroflexota; class Anaerolineae; order Anaerolineales; family Villigracilaceae; genus Fen-1038. Next base: position 1,388 of record JAKBYW010000137.1, read on the forward strand.
CCCTGCCCCAAACAGCATGGACGCCGTCTCTGACCGCGACTTCGCCGCTGAATATTTATTCTGCGCGGCAATGACTGGCGTTCATTTGAGCAAGTTATCCGAGAATGTTGTTTTGTTTAGCACTGCCGAGTTCGGTTTCTTCGAACTTTCGGATTCATATTCAACCGGTTCAAGCCTGATGCCGCAAAAGAAAAACCCGGACATGTTTGAATTAACACGCGGAAAGTCCGGCACGTTGATCGGCTTGCTGACGGGATTGATGTCCACGCTGAAGGGTTTGCCTTCAACTTATGACAAAGATTTACAGGAAGATAAACAACCTGTCTTCCAAGCAACCGATACAGTGTTAGCGATCCTGCCTGTTCTGGCGGGCGCATTGACAACGATGACCGTTAATAAAGAACGCATGGCCGCCGCAATCGATTCGTCCATGCTGGCAACGGACCTGGCGGATTATCTCGTCCAAAAGGGCATCCCGTTTCGAGACGCGCACGCGGCGGCAGGAAAAGCCGTCCGCGCCGCGGCGGAGAAAAATATCAGCCTCGAAAAACTTTCGTTAAACGAGTGGCAGGCCATCGGTCCGTTTGATGCGGATGTTTATCAAGTTTTCGATGCGATGAAATCCGTCGAAAAGAGAAACGCGATCGGCGGCACGAGTCCTCAATCCGTAAAAAAACAAATCCAATTTGCAAAATCAAAAATCAAAGGAGATAAATCATGAATACGGTTTCTTGCACTGAATGCGCCGCCGAGATCACGCTGGCGGAGAATACCGAAGCTGGCGAGATCATCGTCTGCCCCGATTGCGGCGTGGACCTGGAAGTAACGTCGCTCACACCCGCCACGATCCAACTCGCGCCCATGGAACAGGAAGACTGGGGCGAGTAGGTTATGCAACGACGACTCAAGATCGGCGTTCTATATTCGCGCGTGCGCGTGGAAGAAAAATGGATCTTCGCCGCCTTGGAAAAACGCGGCATAGATTACGACCGCCTAGATGATCGCGCTGTGCATTTTGATCTGGAAAATCCTGCACCGTGGAAACAATATGATGCCGTTATCGAACGAAGCATCAGTTACACGAGCGGATTGTATGCATTGCGAATTTTGAATGCATTCGGCGTGGCGACTGTAAACACGGCGGCAGTGGCTGAGGCATGTGGCGACAAACTGACAACAAGCACCTTGCTTGCAAAAGCAGGTTTGCCCCAGCCACGCAATGTGGTGGCATTTACACCCGAGTCCGCATTGGAAGCATTGGAAGAGCTTGGTTATCCTGCGGTGGTCAAACCTGTGGTTGGATCGTGGGGGCGATTGCTGGCGAAGATCAATGACCGTGATGCAGCCGAGGCAATTTTTGAACACAAGGCCACACTGGGTTCAACGCAACATCAGGTTTTTTACGTGCAGGAATTTATAAATAAACCCGGGCGTGATATTCGCGCGATTGTCATCGGTGGCCGCGTGTTGACTGCCATGTATCGCAAATCCGAGCATTGGATCACGAACACAGCGCGCGGCGGCGAAGGCGAGCTCTGTCCAATCACACCTGAGATCGAGTCGATTTGTTTGAAAGCGGCGCAGGCCATGGGCGGCGGCGTGCTGGCAATTGACCTGGTTGAACATCCTGAGCGCGGATACCTGATCAACGAAGTGAATCACACGATGGAGTTCCACACCATGCAGCCATTGAGCGGCGTGGATGTGGCAGGTGAGATTGTGGAATACGTGGTGAGTGTGGTGAAGAAATAATATGTCATTGCGAGGGCGTTCTTTGCCCGAAGCAATCTCCCGTTAAACGGGAAATTCTTGTTGAGAAATATTCACCGTTTTAGATGAGATTGCTTCGTCGGAAAAAACGCCCTCCTCGCAATGACATAAAAATTGAGGAGCAATTATGACAAGTGTTTCTATTATCGGCGGCTCTGGTTATGGCGGCGGAGAATTGTTGCGACTGCTGTTGGGGCATCTGCATGTTGAAGTGAAGCAGGTGACGTCGCGCTCACATTTGGGCGAGTACGTGTATCAAGTCCACCCGAATCTGCGCAAGCGGACTCAGCTCAAGTTCAGCCATCCCGCCGCGCTGGAGCCTGTGGATGTACTGTTCCTTGGCCAGCCGCATGGACAGGCACAGCACCACATTGATGAGTATGCAAAACTCGCGCCGAAAATCATCGATCTCGCCGCGGACTTCCGTTTACGGGACGCGGCGTTCTACGAGAAGTGGTACGGCGAAAAACATGCCGCGCCTGAGTGGTTGAGCAAGTTTGTTTACGGCTTGCCCGAACTTCATCGCGCGGAGATGGCAATGGCGAATTACGTCAGCGGCGTGGGGTGCAATGCCACCGCCAGCAATCTCGCGCTTCTGCCGTTGGTCAAAGCGGATTTGATTGATTTGTCCGCTCCCGTGATTATTGAAATAAAAGTCGGTTCATCGGAAGGCGGCGCGGAAGGGAATTCTGGTTCGCTTCATGCGGAACGCGCGAACGTAATTCGGACATTCTCCGCTTTTGGACATCGTCACACGGCGGAAGTGATTCAGGAAATGGGAGTGAAGGATATTTCATTAACCATGACCGCAGTAGATTTGGTGCGCGGTGTTCTAGCGACGGCTCACGCGAAAGTGAAGCAGGGCGTGGCAACAAAAGATTTGTGGAAAGCCTATCGCGCAGTGGCAAATGAAAATCCGTTCGTGCGCGTGGTCAGAGAGCAGCGCGGCATTTATCGCGTCCCTGAGCCGAAGATTCTGGCTGGCTCAAATTATGCCGATCTCGGATTTGAATTGGATGAAAGCAACGGGCATATCGTGTCCATGTGCGCGATCGATAATCTGATGAAGGGAGCATCTGGGTCTGCGGTGCAGTGCATGAATTTGATGATGGGCTGGGACGAGAAGATGGGCTTGGAGTTCGCGGGATTGCATCCGATATAAGGATAAAGGCGGAAGGATGAAGGATGAAATTTGCGTGTTGCGTAATTCGTGTTTCGTAAAATTCCCTGATGGTCGAGTAGGCGGTGTTCGTCCGCCGTATCGAGACCATCAATTAAAAGAAAACAAAAAAAATCGTGATGTGGTCTCGATACGCCCTTCGCAAAGAACGCTCAGGGGTACTCGACCACCACTTGGAACGGAGAAATAATGACTCAATCAATCACAGTTGTTAAATTGGGCGGCACCGAAGGCGTGGATTTTTCTGCGATCTGTCAGGACGCCACCGAATTATTGAAACAAGGGAAACAGCTTGTCTTTGTTCATGGCGGTTCTGCGGAAGCGAATGCGCTGGGCGAGGCATTGGGCGCTCCGCCAAAGATGATCACTTCGCCTTCGGGCTACACATCACGCTACACGGACAGAAAGACGCTGGAAATCTTTTTGATGGCGGTGAATGGCAAGGTCAATTCGTTGTTGACGGAACAGTTGCAGATGTTAGGAGTCAACGCGTTTGGTCTATGCGGACTCGACGGCAAACTGATGCAAGCCACGCGCAAGGATTCCATTCAGAGTGTTGAAAACGGCAAACGCAAGATCATCCGCGATGATTACACGGGCAAGATCGAAACAGTCAACAGCGAATTGCTTTTGATGTTGCTCAACGCGGGCTATCTTCCAGTGATCGCGCCTGTGGCGGTCAGCGAAAAAGGCGAGGCATTAAATGTGGACGCGGACCGCGCGGCGGCGATGGTCTCATCTTCTGTGTGCGCTGAAACTCTGCTTTTGCTCACAGCTGCGCCTGGGCTGATGAAACAATTTCCAGATGAGTCCACGCTCATTCGGCAACTGCCGCAAAGTCAACTGTCGGCGGCGAGTGAGGCGGCGCAGGGTCGCATGAAGAAAAAAGTTTTGGGCGCCGAAGAAGCGCTCAAGGGCGGCGTGAGTCGCGTCATCATCGCGGACGGAAGAATTCAAAATCCAATTTCAAATGCTTTATCAGGAAACGGAACAGTGATCCAATGAACGCAAACGAAATTCTTGAAATCGAAAATAAACACAGCGCAGGCACTTATGCCAAACAACCGCTGGTCATTGTGCGCGGACAGGGTGCGTCATTGTTTGATATTGACGGCGTGGAATATTTGGATTGCTCATCGGGACATGGCGTTGCCAATCTCGGTCATGCTCACCCGAAAATTGCGGAGGCGATCTACAAGCAGGCGTCCGCGCTGATCACGTTGTTCGAGTCATTTCCCAATGACCAGCGTGCGGCGTTGATGGAAAAAATCACGTCACTGATGGATGGGCTGGATCGCGTCTTCTTCTGCAATTCCGGGACGGAAGCCGTGGAAGCAGCCTTGAAGTTTTCCCGCATCTCCACTGGACGAAAGAACGTGGTCGCCGCCATGCGAGCCTTTCACGGGCGGACGTATGGTTCTCTATCTGCTACATTCAACAAAAAATATCGCGAGGGATTTGAGCCGCTTGTGCCTGGATTCGGACATGTT
>JAKBYW010000138.1:0-5819 GCA_021840275.1 Chloroflexota bacterium
GGTGTAGCCCATACACTTTTCAAATTCATCAAACTTCAATGGACGATTATCCACCGCACTTGGCAGGCGAAAACCATATTCAACTAAAGTTTCTTTGCGGGCGCGGTCACCGTTGTACATGCCGCGGATTTGCGGAACAGACATGTGGCTTTCATCGATCACCAGCAAATAATCGCTCGGCAAAAAGTCGATCATCGTCCACGGATGCGTGCCTGCCGGACGGCCATCCAGATGCCGCGAATAATTTTCAACGCCGGAGCAATATCCAACTTCACGAAGCATCTCAAGATCGTAGCGCGTGCGCTGTTCGATGCGTTGCGCTTCGATCAGCTTGCCTTCAGATTTAAAAAGCGCGATACGTTCTTCAAGTTCCTTTTCGATATTACCGATGGCCTCTTTGAGTTTATCGGCTTCGGTCAAATAATGTTTGGCGGGGAAAATCGAAATTTCCTGCGGCTCTTCAAAGATCTCTCCAGTCAACGGACTGAACTGTGTGATGCGTTCGACTTCATCGCCGAAGAACGTGACGCGATAACCGCGCTTGTCTTCATAAGCCGGAATAATTTCCAGCGTCTCACCCCGGACCCGGAAAAGGCCCGGCCTTAATTCCATATCGTTACGCTGATACTGACTCTCGATCAACTGACGGATCAACGCGTTGCGCCGATAGACCTCCCCCACTTTGAGCGTCACCGTTCCGCGCCCAAATTCTTCCGGGCTGCCGAGACCATAAATGCACGAGACCGACGCGACAATGATCACGTCCTTGCGAGAAATAAGCGAAGTCGTCGCCGCCAGCCGCAGACGTTCGATCTCTTCATTGATCTCAGTTTCTTTTTCGATGAACAGATCGTGACGCGGAACATACGCCTCAGGCTGGTAATAATCATAATAAGAAACAAAATATTCGACCGCGTTCTCAGGAAAGAATTCCTTGAACTCGGCATATAACTGCGCGGCCAGAGTCTTATTATGCGCCATGATCAGCGCGGGCTTCTGCAATTGCTGGATGACGGATGCAATCGTAAACGTCTTGCCAGTACCGGTCGCGCCGAGCAAGACTTGATTCCGCATCCCCTTGCGGATTCCATCTACAAGTTGAATGATCGCTTCCGGCTGGTCGCCGGTGGGGATAAATGGGGCTTGAAGTTTAAAGTCCATAAAGTCTCGCTTCGCTAGGTGAACGTACGTTCTATTATACTGCCTCTTTGAATTATTTCCAAGCTCGGCCATTCATACAGAACAAGAATGAAATCCAGTATTTGCCAAATTACGCAGTACGTTGTATCACCGACAAAAAACCGAGGGCGTTGATTCGCTCTCGGTTCGTAGAGTCCGCTCAAGGTCTAGCTATGGAAGCGGGTTGGGAGGAAAAGTTCCTTCCGGCGCGTAATAGTCGTTCGGGTCAACGCCAGTCGTCACATGACCGGCAGTCACAACCACATCAATCAACGTATGGTCATTACAACCATACTGCAAGCCACACGGTACCATTTGAGAATAGCCGCCGATGGGGCCTGGATTAAATCCGCCGCCCGGCAGGGTGTACGCCAAAACGCGATACGTGCCCGGAGGCAGATTATCAAGCTGATATGAATTTTGTCCGAAGGCTGTGTCAACGTGATAATAATTCGGTGCGCCAACCTGAAAGGCCACGATCCGCAAAGAAGGAATGCCGCTGGCTGGATACATCAGCGTACCTGAAATACTCCCGGTTGCGGCAACGGGATGGAGCGTTGATGCAAGCGCGGGAACAACGGCTTGGGTTGCACTTGAAACTGGTTGAGCAGTGGCAATGGCCTGTGTCGCGGCTGGTTGCGCGTTGGCCGCCTGCTGGGTCATCGCTTGAAACGTGGCTTGAACGATTTGACTCACATCCTGAGTTGGTTCGCTAAAATTGATCGTAACGTGGTCCGGCAACGGGCCGCAGGAGGCCGCAAAAACAGCCAGCAAAGTCAGATACAGCATTACTCGTAAAGTACGCATTTTCTCTCCTCTATAAATTGATACCGCATGTTAATGGCTGGAAAGGTCAATGTCAATGGCAATCTCGTCACACCTTTAGGTGATAAGGCACATCGATCACAACGCGCTCCAGTCCCATCGTGCGGCGGCCATAAAGCAAAGCCGCTTTCAAAAGCCAGGCGGTTTGATTGTGCAAAAGATTCTGCCACCAGGAGGTTGTCACAAATTCAGGCAGGACGACAACCGCCAATTGACCGTCGTTATGCTCCAGATCAGTCTTCTCCAAATATTCAAGCAGCGGACCGACGATTGAGCGGAATGGAGACGGGACGATAACCAGCGGCACATCCGGCCACCACTCCTTCCATTCTTCGTTCACGCGGGACCCCGAGCCGGCTTCCATTTCGACGAAGACCGCCGTTACGTTTGACGAAATGGATTCCGCGAACGAGACTGCATTGATCATGCCGCGATGCACGCCTGAGATCGGGATCACCACCCGCGCCGGTTTGGCAGGTCGAAGTGAAGGCGGTAATCCGTGCAATGAAAGTTGTTCGCGGACTTGCTGATAATGGCGATGCACGCGCAGAAATAAGAACACCAGCAATGGGATAAGCAAAAGGGTGATCCACGCCCCTTCCATAAATTTGCTGACCGCCACCACGATCAACGTTGTTCCGGTTGCCAAAGCACCAAGCGCATTGATCGGAGATTTCCAGAGCCGGCCGGAGGTGCGGTCTTTTATCCAATGAATGACCATGCCTGCCTGCGAAAGTGTGAACGCCATAAATGCGCCAATCGCAAAAAGCGGAACCAGCGCGTGCGTGTCGCCGTTGAAAAAGATGATCAGCGCCGCCGTCCCTGCGCCGAGCAGGATAATGCCGTTCGTGAACCCAAGCCGGTCGCCGGGACTGCTCAATTGGCGCGGCAGGAATCCATGCTGGGCAAGGATGGCGGCTAAACGCGGAAAGCCCGCAAAACTGGTGTTGGCTGCGACGGTCAAAATACCAAGCGTGGCAAATTGAATGATGAAATAAAACGGACTCGTCCCAACCAGGCGGCGCGCCAGCGCGGAAAGGATCGTCTCTTCAGGCCCGGCTGTGACTGCGAAGAAACGAGTCAGTGCAATCGAGCCAATGAAAAGCGAAGCCATCAGGAAGGCCATTACCATCAAAGTCCTTCCGGCATTTTTCGATTCAGGCGGTTCAAAAACAGGAACGCCGTTGCTGATGGCCTCCACGCCGGTCAGCGCGGTGCTGCCAGTTGAGAAGGCGTGCAAAACGAGAAAAAGTGTCAGCGGCTCAAGCACCGGAACGTTGACCATTTCCAACGGAGTCGGCCCTTCGATGAAGAGACGGAAGAGTCCGTACGCAATCATGGCTAGATACGTCACCACAAAAAAATAAACCGGGATTGCCATTGCAGTTCCGGTTTCTTGAAGTCCGCGCAAGTTGAGCAGGGTAATGATAAGGAGCAGGAAAAGTGCAATTGAGACGCGGTACGGCCACAGGTCCGGAAATGCCGAAGCGATAGCCGCCACGCCCGCGGTCAGACTGACAGCCGCGTTCAATAAATAATCGGTCAACAAAGCCGCGGCTGCGACCAGTCCCGGAATCGTCCCCAGATTTGAACGCGCAACGATGTACGATCCGCCGCCGGATGGATAAGCGTGAATGGTTTGAAAATAAGAGAGCGCAACGATGGCGAGCAGAGTGCTGATGGCGAGGGCAATCGGCCAGGCATAAGCCAGTCCCGCCGTGCCAGCCACGATGAGGCCAAGATAAATTTCCTGGTTGGCATACGCGATGGACGCCAGCGCATCGGGAGAAAAAGCGGCCAGCGCACGGAGTTTATTGAGGCGCTGGTGTATGGCGGACGAGGTCGGTAACGCCGGTCCAATCAGCCAATCTTTCAAGTGTGAGAGCATGCGTTTCTTCTCCTCGTAGGTCAACTTGATTATACGCTCGATAACCTGCTATACTATTTCGGAGAAAGGAAGCAGGATTCTTATGAGTCACAAAAAAATCATGATGGAACCCGACAAGAAAATCGCGCTGGTAGCACACGATAACAAGAAACAGGACCTGGTGGAGTGGGCCAAGTTCAACCGCGACCTGTTGGCACATCACCAAGTATACGCAACAGGCACCACCGGCGAGATGTTGGAACGCGAGCTTGGATTCAAAATCACAAAACTACAAAGCGGCCCTTTGGGCGGCGACCAGCAAGTCGGCGCGATGATCGTGGAAGACGAGATCAACTTCCTGATCTTTTTCTGGGATCCGCTGGAGCCGATGCCGCACGATCCCGATGTCAAGGCGCTTTTGCGAATGGCGGCCGTCTGGAATATTCCGATTGCGTGCAACCGCGCCTCCGCGGATTTTATGATCTCGTCTCCGCTGATGGACGGAGAGTACAACCGTCTCGTCCCAGATTATGACGGCTACCGCAAACGAAAAATCCCGCAGACCGAGACAACCGGCAAAGCCGCGAAAGTTCACGAAACAAAATAAGACGCGAGTCAATCGCCAATGGACATCACCAAAACTTTGTATGTAACGAACCGCGTCGAATGGCGCAAATGGTTGAAAAAGAACTACAAAACGAAAAAGGAAATCTGGCTGGTTTATTACAAGAAAGCAAGCGGAAAGCCGCGCATCGAATATAACGACGCGGTGGAGGAAGCATTATGCTTCGGCTGGATCGACAGCACCGTTCGCAAACTGGACGATGAGCGGTTCGCCCAAAGATTTACCCCGCGCAAGCCCAGGAGCGGATACTCACCAGCCAACAAGGAGCGGTTGAGAAAACTTATCTCTGATGGAAAAGTAATGAAAGACGTGCTCGTTTTGCTCGCCTCACTTGGCGATCTTTCGGTCGAGAAGTTTGAAATCCCCGCCGACATTTTGAGGGCAGTCAAAGCCAATAAAGAAGCGTGGAAGAATTTTCAAAACTTCTCGGATACTTACAAGCGCATCCGCATTGGTTTTATAGATGGCGCAAGGAACCGGCCAGAAGAATTTCAAAAGCGGCTGAATTATTTTATCAAGATGACGGGGAAGAACAGACAGTTTGGGTTCGGAGGAATAGAGAAACATTATTAGCGCCCGATTGAAAACGGAATGCAGACTTTATTTGAAAACATGTATAATCCAAACAGGAAATCTTACGGCAGAACTTTCACGCTTTTTCGGAATTATCATTCGCATGTTCGCTGAACACGGTGGGAGGCACCATACCCCACACTTTCATGCCGTATATCAGGAGTATGAGGCCGTTTTTACAATCAATCCTGTAGAAATGTTTTCTGGCTCCATGCCGAGCAAACAACAAAGATTGGTAGTGGCGTGGGCGGAAATCCATCAGGAGGAGTTACAAATGGCATGGAAATTGCTGGATGGCGGAAAAAAACCGTCATCTATCGAACCGCTCAAATAATTATGAGGCAAACTATGGAACATCCAATTTACCACATTACGGATTTCAAGATTATCGCCCCTTATACTTTACGAATAAAGTTCAACGATAATACAGAACAAGCCATTAATTTCGAGCCGATCTTGCACGGTGAAATTTATGGCCCGCTCCGCGACCTGTCGCTGTTCAACCAGGTGAGACTCGACCCCGAAGTCCGCACACTGGTTTGGCCGAATGACGCCGATTTCGATCCCGCAGATTTGCACGACTGGCCTGAAATCGAAAAGGATTTCATTGCGCACGCCCGAACGTGGGAAACGGCATAGCGCGCGAGTATGCCGTTTCTGCTGGACAAGCGAATTCGTATTGCATTTATTGACGGAGCCAGGAAGCGGCCAGAAGAATTTCAGAAGCGGCTGAATTACTTTATCAAGATG
>JAKBYW010000139.1:0-5766 GCA_021840275.1 Chloroflexota bacterium
CTTTCAGGGGCACGACCGCCGCAGATTTTCCCAAGGCGGCTACTTTGAATTTTTCGAGCGGCGCGCCGTTTATGGTTAAAGATTCGCCTGAAAATGCCGCCAGTGAACTGATGCCATCATCCAGCGGTTGATTGAGTTTCTTCGCCCAACCATCCGGCAGGTTACGGTATGCTGTCAAAAGATAATTCCTGGTTTTATCGTCCCGCAACATCAACCAACCGATGTCCCCTTCTGAAACCTGCAATGCGCCCTCGACGATCCGGTCAAAAAGTTGCCGCTGGTCAGTGATGGAAATGGCGGCCTTCCCAATCGAAAGGATGGTTGTCAATTCGCGCAGTCTACGCTGGAGTTCCTGGTTTGTGGATTGCAGTTGCTGGTCGAGTTGGAGACGGGCGCGAGTTTCGCGGGTCTGCTGGAGTGAACGTTCAACCACGCGCACGATCTCCGCATCCCGCGATGGCCAAAAGACCACGTCAACTGCGCCAAGCCTGAAAGCCTGAATAACGTTTTGCTCCTGTCCCTTTTCGGCCAGGATAACCAACGGCGCCCTAATGCCCTGCGAAGTCAGCGCGGCCAGCAGATCCTTGCCGCTCAAGCCTGGCAGGTTTAGATTTGCAATGATCAGATCGGGAGGAGTTTGAACCGCCTGCTTTATCGCTGAAGCAGCTTCACCAACAACAGTTACGTTATATCCAAGCGGTTTGAGAGCCTGTCGGGCGATCAACTCACTGATATCGGGATCACTTTCAACAACGAGAATTCGTTCCCCGGAAGCCGCCATATTATATGCCTGGTATATCCTAATATTTTTATTCAGTAAACCATGGTTCGGGCAACCCACGGGCTACTGCCTTTGAATCCGTATAATTCTAACGCAAAAAACCCCGGCAGCCCGCATAAGGTGGATTACAATTGCACTGCATAATGACTGAACACATTGACTTCCAAAAATATCGCATTGCGGCTGTGATCCCTGCTTTTCGTGTGCAGGACGAGATCGAGTCCGTGCTGCGCGGACTGCCACCCTATATCAAGAATATCATCGTAGTGGATGACGCTTCGCCAGATCGCACCTCGGACCTGGTAGCGGCTCTCGCTAAACGCGACCGCCGCGTCGTCCTGATTCGACACGAGCGCAATCAAGGCGTGGGCGGCGCGATGGTCAGCGGTTTCCGCAAGGCACTCGAACTCGGCGCGCAGATCGTCGTCAAAATAGATGGTGATGGTCAGATGGACGTCAGCCGCCTCCCCGATCTGTTGATGCCGCTCATTCAAGGCAAAACCGATTACGCCAAAGGAAACCGCTTCCGGGATTTTGCCGCACTCAGGCGAATGCCATTCGTTCGACGTGTTGGCAACATGGGTCTCGGATTCCTTTCCAAAGCCGCCACCGGTTATTGGAATCTCTTCGACCCCACCAACGGCTTTCTCGCCATCCGCGCTGAAACGCTGAGACAACTGCCCCTCGACAAAATAGATCACACCTATTATTTCGAAACTTCCATGCTGGCAAATCTATATTTGCTCGGCGCAGTTGTGAAGGATATTCCCATGCCAGCGCGTTACAAAGGCGAAGTGTCCAGCCTGATAATTCATCGCGTACTCTTTGAGTTCCCCATCAAATTGTTCAGCACGCTTTTGCGGCGTATATTTCTCAAAAACTTCATTTATGATTTTTCAATGGCAAGCATTTACATTCTGACCGGCCTGCCCTTTTTGTTATTTGGCCTGATCTTTGGAAGCATTAAATGGATTCAGTATGCCCGCCTCGGCATCGCCGCGCCAACAGGGACGGTCATACTGCCGACACTCTCTGTTCTGCTCGGCATCCAATTCCTGCTGTCCGCCATTGAAATTGATTTGCGTTCCGTACCGCAGGAGCCTCTTTCACAGCCGCTCGCCTGAAACATGAGCGCATCGGATCTTCTCATAAAGAAGGGGGCAGCGGGGTGTTTTGGGCGGGCTTCCTATTTTGAATCACCCACAATGAAATACCTTGAAGAACAAAAGCGATCAGAATGGCGGCAATGAAGGCAATTGCGATTCCAACCGGCAGCAGCAAAGATAAAACCAGATAGAAACCTGCAAAAGAAAAAAGTCCCATGACCAGGCCGCGCAAAACTTCGGCGGCGGAGACATGGCCTTGCTGGTGGTGTGCAAAGGCCGTCAGCGTGGCAGTCATGATTGGCAGCGTAGAAAGCAGACCAGCAAGGCGTGCGCCCGTGAAAGGCGCAAGTTCGGTCAGAAGCAAAACAAAGATGGTCGTGATGATCACACGCGCGGGAAGATCCCAGTGAGGAATGGAAACCGGAAGCGCCGTGCCCGCCACATGTCGAGGCATGAGGCGCAAGGTCAGGGCAAAGCTCAGAACGATCAGGAAGAACAGCGGCCAGAGCGGGATAACGATGGATTTCAATACAAAGGTCGATGCCAGAAACAGCGCCGTGCTAACAAAAAGTGTGAGCGGCCATTTTTGAAAAACGGCCAGCCAGGCATAGCTCAAGCTGAAGACCGCCAATGAAATACCGCCGCTTAAGATTCCAAGAGATGTGACCAACCCGAAAGCCGCCCCATGGCTGAGGGCGATAAAGAAAACAACCGGGCCGGACGTGAGCGGCAGGGCCACCATCCAACCGCTGACAGCGTGTCCCCATTTCCGTCCGGCGAGGCTGGCCGCGCCGATGAGGGCGGGTGTGAGAACGAGTTTCAAGATAAAAGTGTTACCCATAACACCTGAAATTATTTTTGATGTATAAAAGATTCATCAATGAGTCGTAGATTTATTCTCATGCAAGAGCTTCAAGCCATGAATTGAATTTGGAAAATACAGATGATTCGCTCGTCCGCTTCGATGACCGCCACATCAACCACAAAATGATCATAGGCGCAATCAGCCGTCCATAAGACCAGGGGAAAAAGTCAAAGGTCGGCAAAATGAATTCGAGGAAATAGGCCAAGCCAAACCACATCCATTCGGAGGGCGTTTCGATCTTTTTGAGCATCAGCAAAAATGCCAGTGCCGTGAAAAGTCCGTGATGCTCCCAGACGACGGGCGAAGCCAGGGTCATCAAAATAAAAAGCGGGGGCATGGCATTGAACAACCGTACGCCGCGTTCTTCGGATCGAAAGAAAGTTTGCGCACGGACGCATTGCGCCATGGCAAAAATCGTTGCAACGCCCAATAAAGCCTTGGCGGCATAGATCAACACGTGAATGGCGGATGAACTCAGCTGCAAATAAGGTCCGACAAAACGCAGGAATGAATCAAATGATGTATCGTGGAAAATCGCATCTTTTGAAGCTGCAAACCATTGGATATTCTGAAGATAATCAAAGAAAGGCGTGACGCCATTGGTCACCACGGTGATCAGGCCAACGAGAATAATGCTCAACGCGAACCATGCCAGCCAGCGCCAGTCTTTTTCGAGCAGGAAGGCCAGCACCAAAACGGCGGGCGAACTCTTGAGATGAACGGCAAGAGCCATCATCAACGCTGAAAGGCTCGGCCGCTTTGCATAAAGCAGAAGGCTTAGGAAAATAAAATTCAGCGTGTGGACATTAACCTGCACATAATCGAGAGTCCGCAGCAGAGGCGTGTTGACCAGCATAAAGAGCGTTGTCGTTAGTGCAGCTAAGCGGGAAGAAAAGCCATAGTGCTCCAGCACGCGCACCAGCAGGATAAAAAAGGCCATCAGGGAAAAGAAATTCAACAGCCACAGCACGAGCAGGAACGGCTCGTCACCAAACGGCGCGACATATTGCAGCAACGTCGCCCACAATGGTGGATAAAAATAAGAATCGGGCAAATGTTGATGATTGAAAAGCGCAGTGGCAGCTTCGAAATAATAGGTGTAATCGCCGTAGCGAAAACGCTCGCGCAAAAAATTCAGATAGGTCCAGCAGACGATGAAGAATCCGGCGAAGGTCAGGAAGTTTGATTTGTTGATGCGCTCCGCTTGCAACAAATAAAGAAAAGCGCCAGCCAAAAACCAGGTAAGCGTCACGGATGCCAATGCCGTTGGCAGGTCGGTCAACGGCCATTGCTGAATAAAAAGGTTAAGTCCTTCGATTCCCCGCCAGAGATAGATAACCAATATACTGGCCGTGACCAATAACGTGATCGCGGCCCAGATGGAAAGTGCAATTCGTGATGAACGAGTCATGATTTGAGTTGGACGTAGTCTGCTTGTGAGTCGGGCATTTCGGTGTAGCCCCAGCCGCTGATATACATCGAGAGACAAGTCAACGCACAACCGATGTAGCAGATGGTGTCGGGACCGCCGCCGATCTTGTCATTCTTCCATTGAGGATCATGTTGGGAGTACGGAACGAGGTTGAAACCCATAATGTCTCCTTTGGCATGTGAGGACGATGGCCTGATTATACTTCGGAGAATGGGAAGGCGATGCGTTCTCATGACCGAAAATTGAAACACGAATTCCACGAATGGACGAATGACACGAATAACCTTTATGTTTGTGAAGGACCGCAACGAGCCCTCAGCAGGTTGCGCGGGAACGAATGTGCCCAATTCAGCATGGCACCGGCGGGGTGGCGGAGCATTGCCTTTTGGTTTCGACAAGCTCAACCCAAGTGTGAATTATCCGATCATCGTGCAATACAAAAGGCTTTGGGAAAGTGGGGATCTTCCAAAGCCTTTTTATTTCGGAGTATTTTTCTAACCCCTGACACTGCTGCTCATCGGTGGGCGGCTTGTAATTAATAATTATGCTCATGTCAAGATCAAAGCAATATTATGATTTCTTTTTCTTTCCTTTCTCGATAACTTCCTTTACTCTAAATTTCGTAATCTTTGAAATTAAACCATATGGTATTGGCTTTTCTAGGGGAAACCTTATTGTTCCTTTCGATGTTTCATATCCTTCCAACTCCTTTTTGAATTTCGCTACGCCGCTGGATGTTGGAAAGAAACTAATATGTTCGGTGAATGCAGCAAAATGGACTAAATTACCACCGAGCTTGAACGTTGGTATTTGATAACTTATCACTTCTTTTGCATCAGGCGCAGCTCTGTTTATTGTCACCCTTATCTTTTGTAATATTACTTGTATATTTTTCGGATATTTTTCAATATATTCGTCAATACCCTTTGGAGAAGATTTATCCATGCTTAGCCAGCCTTTATGGTTTAAATAAGTATGTGTTGAAAAAAGGGTTGAATCTCTTGACTGGACGCCAATTAATAGCACTGTATAAATCAGAGATATTATACATATCCCTTTCCCCAGGGATAAATAAGCAATCATCCCTTGAACAATAATATAATTCTCTCCATCTTGATATGGAATATTCCCATGCCCCTATATTTTCAGC
The DNA here is from genome assembly GCA_021840275.1 of Chloroflexota bacterium. Classification (GTDB taxonomy): domain Bacteria; phylum Chloroflexota; class Anaerolineae; order Anaerolineales; family Villigracilaceae; genus Fen-1038. Next base: position 5,335 of record JAKBYW010000139.1, read on the forward strand.
GTGTTTGGCTTTAAATGGTTTGTCTATCCAAATGCAAACTCGCCAAACGCCGAAGAGAAACAATGCGTAAATTATTACACCAAGACAAAGCCCTAATTTTGGTAAGAGTTCTGATTTTGGATCAGTAATTGCTACAAGAGTTACCATCCCTACACATATAAAGGGAAGAAATGGAAGAATAGCAAGATTAAGTAAGCCACTATATGCTTTTATTGGTTTTTCTGGTGGCATCAATCTGCTTGCAAGGTTGGACTGCTGAGTGGCATGATAACTCTCGTAAGATGTTCCGGAGTGCCATCCCTCGCTGTCGTGAGAAGTATAAGACACAGGGATTTGTCCATTAATTTGATGAGTTCCACCCTGAACAATTGCAGATACTTTTGACACACTATCTATTCTATGACATTTGGGGCAATCCAATGAGGAAGATGG
>JAKBYW010000140.1:0-5765 GCA_021840275.1 Chloroflexota bacterium
CACCGCGTTCAAATATTTGTTGCCATCGCCATAGTCGCAGTGACGAATGGCAATGCCATCGAAGTAGCGGCCAAAGATTTCGCCGATCTCAACCGGGGTATCGCCATGCGAGATCTGCGTGGTGTTCGAGTCAATGAACGCGCCATGCCCGCCGAGTTGAGCCATGCCAGCCTCGAACGATCCGCGCGTGCGCGTGGATGAGAAGAAGAACAGCATCGCCAGCGCCTTATCCCGCAGATACGGATGCGGTTCGCCGAGGGCGCGCTTGCGCTTGAGATCCCAGGCTACTTCCAGAACGGTTTCGACTTCCTCTTTGGTGAAGTCGAGATCGCCGACCAGATCGCGGCCGCGAAAATTGGTTTGCATAAATTAGTCTCCTTGTCTTCTTGTCTTTTAGTCGGATTTTCGTAGATACGATATCATTCCGTTTATAAGCTTTTTAGCATCTACTGCAAGTAGCATATCCTTTCTGTAGCTCATCTTGAGTAATGTACTGGCAATCAACGGCAAGATACAATTCAGATTGCACTTCACCGGCAGAGCGACGGGCCATTTTCAGGAAACGAGCGAATTCGGGATCAGATCCAGATTCAAATCCTTCCGCGATATTGTGCATTACCGATCCGGCGGCTCGCTGAATTTGATCGCGCAGGCCATAATCGCGGGAAAATTTTTCTTTTCGTGTCAGCTCATAGATATTGGTCGCCAACTCTCGCGCTTTTTGCCAGGCTTGCAGGTCTTCAAAGTTTTTGATTGTTGTCATGCAGTCTCCTTATCGGCTAACCTTCCGTTAACTAACAGCCTAGCCGATAACCCGACCAGAAGACTAGGTTTATTCTGAACCGTGCTGTTCCTGCACTTGGGACCGGTCAAGGGTCAGGCCGTCCAAAACATCCTGAAGATCACGGGCCGCGTCCGAAAGCCATTGGAGGGTATTCTTGAATTCTTGAGGTTCAATGCCCTCCGGCAGGCAACCCAGGATCTCATCGCCAATATCCTGCAAAAGTTTCGATGAGGTCTGGACGGTGACAATGGGTCTGAGAAGTTCGCGGCGCAGGACGAGCAATTTCTGTTCGGCGCTGGCCGTGCCATAGTGCTTGCGAAGGTCATCATATATGGTCATGGTATCTCTCCTATTCCATCGCGCCCAGGATAAGCGCCAGCAAAGTCATGCGCATGACAACGCCATTGAAAGCTTCCTGCCAGTAACGCGACCAGCGGGTGATATCCACATCGGTCGGGATTTCATCCATGCGCGGCAGGGAGTGCAGCAAAATGGCATCTGGTTTGGCCTTCTTCTCCAATAGTTCACGTGTGATCTTGTAATTGGCTGGCGTCAGATTCAACTCGCCAGTTCGTTCATCACGCGATTTGGTGTAATCGGGTTGGACAACCGGCTCGACCAGGATCACATCCGCTTCGCCAATGGCCTTCTCAACGTGATCGGCCTCTTTGAAGTTCAGGCTGTAACCTTTGAGTTCCTTCTTGAACTCATCGGTCAGACTCATTTCAGGGGGGGCGACAAAAGTGATCGGGCAATCGAATTGAGTTAACGCGTAACCCAGTGAATGCATGGTTCGCATGCGCATATCGCCGACAGCCAGCCACTTCAAGCCGTCAATTCGTCCCTTCTCGCGAAGCACGGTGTACAGATCGGTTAATATCTGCGTGGGATGCTCGCCCCAGCCATCTCCGCCGTTGATGATCGGAACGCTCGCCCATTTCGCGGCTTCATGCGGCGCTCCCTGCTGGAAATGTCGCATGACGATCACATCGCCATAGAACTCCAGCATCTTGACTGTGTCCTTGATGGACTCCTGATAGAAGTCCCCGGCCCGCGTCATCTTGGCATCGGCAAAACCAGTCACGTGCCCGCCTAAACGGTGCATGGCCGCCTCGTGTGCCAACCGCGTGCGTGTAGACGGCTGATAGAAGGCCGTTACCAGGGTCTTCTCTTTGAGCATGTCCACATTGCGACGCGAGCGCGCAATCGGCTCCATCACCTTCTGAGCGACATCGAACACATGGAAAAACTCGTTGCGTTCGAAATCCTTGAGAGACAGAATATCACGACCAGCAAAACTACGCATACGAACCTCCTATTCAATTGTGAGACGATTTTCGAATTGACAACCTCCGGTGCTTCTAAAGTTTCCTTCTTTGGCTGTAAATCACTTGGCTTTTTCGGCCAGTAATTTCGGGAATAGCGCATAGAACTCGGTGGCGGCAACCACTTCGTCCAGCGGAATCTGTTCCATCGAGGTGTGAGCGAACTCTTCATCGCCGGGGCCGAAGCCGATGGATGGGATATGAGCCTTGCCCGCCCAGTACGTGGCGTTGGTCGAAAAACTCCATTTGCCGGTTGGACGCGTCTCATTCCACAACTGGCGGACTGTCTCCTGCCCAGCCTGCACGATGGGATGTTTTTCTTCGAGCGCCCAGGCCGGATAATACTTATCAACCGGAAAAACAAAGCCGGTATAGGATGGCTCTTCGTAGAATAATTCCTCGACTGTGATCTGGTCACGCAAATAACCGGGGATCAGATCGCGGATTTGCTGAACGGCCTCTTCCTTGGTTTCGCCAAAAGTAACGCGGCGGTCAATGAAAATAGTGAAGCCATCCGGCACAGCATTGATGGACGCGGTACTGATCTTTGCATCCGTGACCATGACCGTGCCCTTGCCTAAAAATGAATCGGTATGCAGATGCGCATCCAGATCGCGAATGGCTGAGATGACTGAGAGCATTTTATAAAGCGCGCTGTCGCCGAGATGATGCGAGGCCGCGTGCGCGGATTTTCCTGTGGAAGTAACCTTCAATTCCACACGTCCTTTGTGTCCGCGATAAACGTTCATTTTGGTCGGCTCACCGATCACAACAAAATCGGGTTTGATCTTCGGGTCCACTTCGACGAATGTGTTCGGCGCAATGCCATCGCACCATTCTTCCATATTGCCGAAGTAATAAGCGGTGAACCCTTCGAGCAGACCCAGGTCACGCGCAATGGCCAGGCCGTGGATCATGCCCGGTGTGGAACCCTTTTCATCGCAGGCGCCGCGCGCGTACAAAATGCCATCTTCGACCTTGCCCTTAAACGGGTCCCAGCCCCAGGTGGCGGGGTCGCCCACGCCAACGGTATCCACATGCGAGTCGTAGACGATGACGCGTTTTCCATTCCCGATCCGACCGAGGATGTTGCCCATCTTGTCGAAGCGGACTTCGTCGAAGCCGAGCTTGGTCATCTCCGCGCCGATGCGCTCGCCCACGTTCTTGAGCTGGCCCTCCATACTGGGGATGGCTACGATGTCACGCATGAACTGAATGATCGTTTCGCGTGATCCTTCCACACGTTCCTTGATTTCCTTCACAGGTAAAGCCATACTTACAATACTCCTTTGGCGAATTTTATGAACGGGCGTTTACACGGCGGTTCACAATAAAATTGAAATAGCCGGGGATGAAATAACTAAACGAACAATCTATCACCTTGCCGGATGTAACAAACAACTGGGATGAAAAATGTAACAACACATCGCCGCGTTGAATCTCCAGCGGCCTGGCAACCTCTGCCGTCGCGCCGATGGCAGAGACAGCCGCGCGCGAAACGGTCAGGGGATCGCCGCGTCTCAGCAAAAAGTCCAGCACCGAGCCTTTGAAATGGGCGGGCAATTGTTCGGGCTTGAGCACGTCTTCGGGCAGAGTATCCACCAGGTATGCCACCGGTCGAGTCTCTTCACGCATCACGCGGCGGACGCGCGTCAGGCGCGTACCCACCGGCACGTTCAGATTCCCGGCATGTTCTTTATCGGCCGCGAAAGTATCCACATTCAAATCGCTGACCGAGACTTCCAACCCAAGACGTTCCGCCATTGTCTCCAGACTTTCAAGCACTTCGAGACCGGCATCTATCACGGAAACCTGCCCGACTACAAAAGTCCCTGATCCCTGCCTGCGGCGGATCAAACCCTGCGCTTCAAATGTGCGCATGGCCTCGCGCAGTGTGGCGCGTGAAACGCCCAACTTCTTCGCCAGTTCCGGTTCGGAGGGCAAGCGATCCCCTGCGCCTGTTTTCGAGATCAGCGCGGCCAGGTCAGCTTGTAAGCGTTGAAAAGGAAAATTCGCCATTAGTTCTCCAACACCGGGATAAATTCAAACTTCGTCACATCCACCAAACCTTTATCCGAAATCCTTAATTCAGGGATGACGACCAATGCCAGTAAAGACAACTGCATGTTTGGATTATTCAACATGCAACCGCAGGACTTGAACCCAGCCAGCACCGTGGCGGCTTTCTTCGCGACGGCTTCCGCTTTTTCGGTGGACATCAAACCGGCGATCTGTAACTCGACCATGCCGATGACCTTTCCATTTTTGACGACGACCTGCCCGCCTCCGCTGCGCGCCAGGCTGTTGGCGGCCACCGACATGGATTCCTCATCCGTGCCGACGACGATCATGTGATGGCTGTCATGTGCCACGGTCGAAGCCACGGCGCATTTGCCTTTGAAGCCAAACCCACTGACCAGCCCCACCTTCACACCACCGGTTCCTTTGTGTCTTTCGACCAAGGCAACCTTGGCGATGTCGCGTTTTAAATCGGGCTTGATCTCGCCATTTTCGGGTTTAAGCTTGAAAGTCAAATGTTTGGTCGGAGCCTGGTTTTCGATCACGCCAATCACGTTCGCCCTCACCCCATCCCCTCTCCCAAAGTTGGGAGAGGGGCGAAGGGGTGAGGGAACCTTCAATGAAAAATTTTTCGCTTCCAACTTCTTCTTCAGATGAACAGATTTCTTCGCCCAGCTTGGATAATTAAACTTGGGAAGTTCTACTTTCCACTTTCCACTCTCTGCAATTACCTGGCCGTTTGCAATCACCACATCCGCTTTGAAATTCTTCAAGTCCTTCGCCAACACCACATCGCCCCAACGTCCGGGAGCGATCATGCCCATTTCACGCGTCAAGCCGAAATGCTCAGCGGTGTTGATCGTGCACATTTGAATCGCGGTGACGGGATCGAGTCCCTGAGCGATCGCGTGACGGAGGACTCTGTCCATGTGGCCATCCTGCGAAATGGTCTGGGCGTGGGAATCGTCCGTGCAAAGGATGAACCGCCTCGGGTCCAGATGATGATGCGTGATGGCGCCCACTTGCGACTCAACATCGAGCCACGCAGAACCATAACGAAGCATGGCTTTCATGCCCTGTCGCACGCGCTCGATGGCATCTTCAACCTTCGTGCCTTCATGGTCGTCTTCCGCGCCGCCCGCCACATATCCATGAAATGGCAGACCCAAATCCGGCGACGGATAATGTCCGCCGATGGTTTTGTTTGCGGCGTGCGTGATGGACATTTCGGCCAGCATCTTTTCATCGCCATTGAACACAGCGGGGAAATTCATCATCTCACCCAGACCAATAATGCCGGGCCAGGTCATCGCTTTGGCAACTTCCTGCGGGCCGATGTGCGCACCCGGAGTTTCAAACCCCGGCGCAGACGGGACACAGGACGGCATCTGCACCCAAACATGGATCGGTTGTTTGGCGGCTTCTTCCACCATCAACTTGACGCCTTTGAGGCCGAAGATATTTGCCATCTCGTGCGGGTCAATGAACATGCCGGTCGTGCCGCGCACGGCAACCGCACGCACAAATTCCGTGACTGTGACCATGCCCGACTCAACGTGCATGTGCCCATCGAGCAAACCTGGCACGAGGTAGCGGCCTTTGGCATTGATGACTCTTGTTTTCCTGCCAGATCGGAA
>JAKBYW010000141.1:0-5725 GCA_021840275.1 Chloroflexota bacterium
CTTCTGCACTTCTACGCCGACCCGAAATTTGCGCGCTCGTTCCGATACGACCGTGAAGATATTCCGCGTGCCCGCACCAACGAACGTCTCGCCGCACAGCATGGCTTGCGTGCTGAGATCGAGAATCCGTTTACCGCCAAGCCAATCAAGATGCGCGAATTCCTCAAGTGGATATTGAAGGAACTTAAGCCGCTGGCCGAAGCGCTCGGTCAATGGGATGATCTGACGCCGCTCGTTGAAATGTCGGAGGGCGGGCCGAATACTGCCGAAAAAATCCGCTCGCGTTTGCAGGTGGAACTGGGCGCGAACGATGAAGTGCCGATCACTGTCCTGCGGGAGATGGCTTATGAACGCGAAGTTCAAGTCAGCGCAGACGTGGAAAAGATCGCCGCTAAATATGCAGACCTGAACGGCGACTCGGAGAAGATCGGCGAAATGCTCCAGCATGCGCGTGAATATGCACGCGAACATCCAGAACTTCCGGTTCGCTTCCGACCTTCGAGCGGGATCGTGATCGAGACGAATTATCCAAACAAGACGGCGGAGATTCTCGACCTCGCGCAACATTTGATCCGCATCCCGTCTGTGACCGCCAGTCCCAATGAACGGCTCGACGAAGTCCACCGCGCCGGGACATTCATTCACGATTATTTGCGCGGCAACGGCTTCGAGCCAAGATATTTTGATGGCAAATATCCGGCGGTATTTGCAGAGTTCCCCTCTCCCGGAGGGAGAGGGGACAGGGGTGAGGGCGAAATCCTTCTAACCGGACATTTTGACGTGGTCGAACCCGAGCCGGACGACTCGCAATTCACCCCGAAGATCGACGGAGATTATTTGTGGGGCCGCGGTGCGGCAGACATGAAGACTGTCGTCGCCACATATTTAGTTTGGATGAAAGATATGATGAAAAGTAGGGGCGTCCCTTCTGGGATGAGCAAGGATTCTGAATCAAACATGGCGGGACACCCCTACAGTTATCCTAATATCGCGTTAATGTTGGTCGGCAACGAAGAGAATGGCGAAACCGAAGCGTGGGGCACGCCTCATGTTTTGAAAGAATTGGGCAAAGAACCTTCCGAAGGTTCTACAACCTTCGGAAGGTTTAACCCGGCCTTATTCATCGCGGGCGAACGGACAGGCGAAAAGGGCAGCGAACTCTTCGGTGAAATCTGCATTGAGAATCGCGGTGTGATGCGCTTCGACGTGATCGCACGCGGCGCAAAAGGTCATTCCGGCGTGGCAGGTGCAGGCGACTTGAGCGAAAATCTAATTACCGCGCGTTCGGCATTGAATGAAATCTTCGCCAAACATCTGACGTTGAAATCTGCGGACGGCTGGCAATCGCAGGCAAAATTCCCGTTCATCAACGTCGGCACGACGGGCGTTTATAACGTCACTGCCGCAGAAGGAATCCTAGGCGTGGAAATCCGTGCCATCCCGCAGGATGACACGTTCGAACTCAAAGATGATGTGTCGGCTTATTGCGAGGCCAATGGACTCGAAGCAAAATTTTCCGTGATGGAAAATGGCGTGGCCTGCGATTCGAATAATCCAGCGTTGAAAGCGCTGATTGAAGCGGTCAAACAGGCTTCAGGCTCCGAGCCGCGAATCGGGAAGAAACTTCCCGGCACGAGCGCGAGATTCGCACCGGGCGGTCAGGCAGTCGTGTGGGGGCAGTCCGGTCTGGGTCCGCACGCGAAAGACGAGCGGCATTTCATTCCGAGCATCGAGCCGTATTACAAATCACTGAATGAGCTGGCAAAATTGTGGAAGTAAAACAGAGCGGGATTTTCTCCCGCTTTGTTTTTTTATCTTGCTCCAAAATCGACAGTGTAATATCCGCCGTAGGCACTGTCTGAGACATAGGCATAACCCACGCCCATCTCGGTGGCACTTGGATCCAGGATCGCATCGTGATGGACCTGGTCGTTCATCCACGAATTGAACGCATCCTGCGGATACCCGCTTGCATAAATAATTTCCTGGCGGAACGTGCCGCCATAGCCGCTGGCCACGACACGCTGATATGGCGTCGAACCGTTTGATCCAGTGTGACTGAGCAAACCAAAGCAGGCCATGTCCGTGCTGTGACCTTGCGCGGCGGCGGCCAACTGAAAGTCAATCGTCAGCGCAGAGAGTCCGGCCTTTGTGCGCGCGGCGTTGATCAGGTTTGCGATTTCACTCGGATAGGACGGACTGCCAACATACTTGCAACTGGGCGGCCCGCTCGGAACGACGCCCGGTGTGCCCCCGCTGACGAGTGTGCCGGGCGGCAGGGTCGGCGTGACGGCGCCCACTACGATCTTGACCCAGAAAGTTTTCTCAATGCCGATGGGAAGTACCTGTCCTTTTGCATCGTGCAATTCAAAATATCCAGCGTATGCACCGTCAGTTGTTGGAGCGACCAGATCGACCGAAACGTTGACGGTTTTTCCAGCCAGCGTTGGCGGCACGGGCGCACTATCGGGCGAACTCATACGGTCACCAGAGACGAAGGCAACGGTGTACCCCGTCCACGGACAAGTGCCGGTGTTCTGCAATTTCCATGTCTTGGTAAATTTGCTGCCGCGCGGCACATTCGTACCGTCGGCAATGGTCACATCTTGAACAAGGATGGCTTTGTCTTTGCAGTTTGGTTGGGCTGTCACTGCCAGGGTCGGGGCAGAGGTTGACGGAGGCGGCGTCAGTGAGGCAGGCGGCGTGTTTGTCGGCGGCAGTGTCGAGGTCACGAAAAGAGGCGCAGTGGGGGACGCGTTTGCACCTGAGATGGTGATACATCCGCTTAAAAACAAGGCCGCCCATAGAACTGTCAGAAGTTTTTTTCGCATACGCTGATTCTAAAACAAAATTTGCTGATGTGTTACATCCGTCGTTCGATGGGGCGGGCGTCAAAACATCATCATTTGGCCCGTTGACTGTTCGACCGGGTCCCTGGCGATCTGCTCTTCGAACGTTTCGCGTGTCAAGATCGGGAGCTCGGACAGTGCGCGCACCAAACGATATTTTATCAGCCGATAAGCTTTCAACCGCTCCGCGAAGGCCGGATCGCGTTGCGCCTTGTAAGTGACCAGAGCCGCGCGGCCGCCGGGGATGACCAGCGCCGTTTGCTCCGGAGGATACGGCGTTTCTGCCAGGGCGCGCCCGATCAGGGCAGACGCTGACAGATAAAACACGCGCACCAGTTTGCCGTTCTCTTCCCAGATCAGGAGTTTTTCTTCCTGCCTAACTTTATATTTCAAGCGCGTGCCGATGGCCCTGATCAATTCATCGATCTTGTTCAATTCCGCCCGCCGCGCAGACGCGACATCTTCCGCGCGCAGTTTCCAATTGACGCTGACCTTCTCGGCATACGAAGCCAGCGCTGCATAGATCAATGCTTTGGACGGCGTCAGCAAGCCGGGCAAACGCGGATACAGATCATCTTCGATTTCGAGATAGATGCTTTCGGGTTTCTTCTGCAGGAAATTGACCACAGCCATTTCAACCCGATCGGAAAGCGATTCGTAGTAACGACTAAGCCCTGCGGGTAAGTCGTTACTACGCGATAATCCCCACAACCCCGTATCCACGCTTTCACCGCTCGAGTAATGAATAAAGCCCGCATCGTCCTTCAATGCGGATTCGATCATCGTCTGCGTGCTCCGCAGTGCTTCATCGAATTCCTGATCGACCTGCTTCAGTGCATGGAATTCAGCCAGGGCGATCAACCCCGCAGCGTGAACATGTAAATAAGTGGCTGGTTCGCCGCGCTCGCTCAAATATTCTTTCAGCGCTTTGCGGACAGTTTCAACGTCCGGCTTTTCAACCTTGTGCTGCAAGTGTTCGCCGCGTTCCCACAGGATTTGAACAGGATCGTGTTCCGTCCGCAAAGCGAGACCTTTCAAACCGAACCCGGCTGCGCTGGCGGCTGTCAGCGCGGATGTGAGAAAGGCTGGCTCCGCTTCGGACAATAATCCGAAGAAAGGCGTGCCCAGCGCCAGCAAGTCGAAAAGATGAGCAAAAGCCGCATGGAGCGCTGTGGCGTTCCATGCCCAATCATAGCGTCGCCGTCGCAATGCGACCTTGAATGGCTCGACCGCGTCGCTGCCCCACAACCAACCGGCCCACAAAGCGGACAGAGTCCAAAACGCCTGATTCGGACGCGGTACCGAACCGATCACAGCCGCGATGGGAATTTCTTTTTTGACTTCATGTGCCAGATTGCTGAGACGGCCTTCGTAAATGCAGATACCGCCTGTCTCTGGAAGTTTATTCGGCCACGCCACGCACGGGACGCTGGAGGCGGTTTCCGTCCACAAGCCGAGTCCACGCTCGAGCATCATCCACACATTATGCTCGCGGAATTGTCCCGGCGTGCTCAATTGTTTTGGACGCGGTCTTTCAGATGGATGCGCCCATAATGTGTTGCCCGCGTCGCAGGCCGCCAGAATGAGCGCGGTCAACGCGCGGCGGCGTTCGGCAGATAGATTCAAACTGTCGAGGCGATTAATGATCGTGGTCAGCGCGTAAAGCGGACGCGGCAGATAATGTTGAATGGCTTCTTCCGCATACGAGCGATTATCGTCATTCAACGCTACCACGCGTTCGAAGGCGCGTGAACGATGAAGTCCGTCCGTCGCAGCGATCTTTTTTACGCGTTCAATATCTGCGGGTGCGGCCAGGCGTTCGCCAGAGTCGCCGCATTCTTTACATTCATAAATTCTAGCGAAAGGCGCGTCTTCCCCCTTGCGCCACAAGAAGGCCTGAGCAAAAACTTCATGTCCGCATTTTTCGCAGACAGTTAGATACAACGACTGCAGATGAGCCTCGAGACGCTCGTCACCTTTTTTGATCACCGCCAGATCGGCCAGCGCGGCTTTGAAGTCAGATTCCGCTGGCGGGTTGGCGGACATCTCTAGCAGAAAACGCGTGATTGGATTGTTGACCGTGACCAGCACGCGATATCCGGCGCGCGCGGCTTCAAGAGCAAGCTTGGGAGAGAACCCAAATGGGTCCAGCAGCCAGCTTGAAGCCGGACAATGCTGCGAGAGCCAGGTCGAAACCACCCCATCTTCCAGCGGAGGAATGAAGCGCGAAAGCGGACCTGGATCGGCAGGCTTGAGTCCGGGAATATACGGCAGGTTCTCCATTGATTAAGTATACAACTGTAAAACAAAAAGTGCCGCGCTCTGCGAGGTAAGGCTTTCTAAAAGTCCATGATGGACCCTGGCACTTGTCATTTTTTCACCGCGAAGAGCGCGAAGGACGCAAAGAAAAAAAGAAATCTTTGTGCTCTTTGCGAACTTCGCGGTTCGTCCTCCAATTTTTAGAAGGTCCTGCTCTGTGAGGAATGCCGTAACATGCCAATAGGTTTTACAACGAATTCAGCGCGCTGATAAAAACATCCACCATCTTTTCCAAATTAATTTCCTCTGAAACAATTCGAAAAGATTCTTCCCCCATCTTCCGCAAACGACCCACATCCGACAACGCCACGCGCATCGCCTCGACCAGCGCGTCATAATCTTCCGGCGGGATCTGCCAGCCATTCGATTCACGGACGAGATCATCCTGTGTGCCGTCCCCTTTTGCGACTATGACCGGCAGACCGTTCGACATGGCTTCCTGCACGGCCAGGCCTCCGGTTCCGGGCAGGACGAATAGATCGGCCTGCGCAAAGTAAGGCTTCAACTCGTCCCCGTGCCTGGCTCCGCTGAACTCTGCTGACGGATAAACCTGCTTC
>JAKBYW010000142.1:0-5715 GCA_021840275.1 Chloroflexota bacterium
GCGTTGGCGGCCACCCACTGCGGATTCAGGCGGGCGGGAACATCCGCGCCGAGTTCCTTCATCCAATTGTCATACAGTTTACCGCCGCGTAGTGAGTCGCCGCTCAAGGTGATGGGCGCCGCCGTCAGGGCTTCGGTGACGACGGGCGCGCTGGTGGGCGCCGCAGTCGGGGCTTCGGTCGCCTTGCCGCCGCAGGCCGCCAGGACGAGCATTACGCCCAGGGCTACGGCGACGAGAGAGAAAACACGTTTGTTCATAGACATTCTCCTTGTGTAATTTTGGGTTATGTTTTTCCCATGATGAGCATTCTCATCTGCGTCTAAGATACCACCCCTGGGCGTCCTAAAACTGTGCCGTTTTGTCTCAATTATGTCCTCGTTTGAACCTAATCTAAACAAAAAGGCTATAATTAATTAATGAAATCAAACCTGTTTGTCTGGTTGAACAAAGACCACTTTCTTGACCTGAGCCTTCTGCAATGGGCGATGCCGCTGTTCTTGGCCGTTACAGCGCTTGTGTTTGAGTTTGCCGAACACAGCCTCGAAGACGGGTTGCGTTTTGACCTGGCGTTTATCAGCGAAACCATCATCTTTGGGCTGATGGGCCCGGTGATCATTGGCCTCATCATTGCCTGGATGCGCCAATTGATGATTGCTGAACGGCAGGCCATGGCTGAAGTCCATGCTCTAAATCGTGAACTGGAAGCAAAGGTAATTGAACGCACCGCCGCGCTCGAACAACGCAACGCCGAGCTGGATCGAGCCAATCACGAGCTACAGAAATTGGACGAAATGAAATCCGAATTTGTCTCACTCGTCAGCCACGAACTGCGTGCTCCCCTCGCTGCCCTCAACGGCGGGCTGGAAGTCGCATTGCAATCTGCGGATACCCTGCCCCCCACCTCGCGCCGCACGCTGGAGGTGATGAGAGACGAAAGTGCCCGTTTAACCGAATTTGTGCAAACCATCTTGGATGTCTCCCGTTTGGAAGCCGGGCACCTCGCGCTGAACCTTGGGCCGGTTGCCGTTGCCCCGTTCCTTCACCGCGCCGCAGAAGTGATTCTCGGAACGCGCCGCGTCGTCCAGTGGAACCTGCCGGCTGAAATTCCCCCCGTCTGGGCGGATGAGATTCACTACGAGGAAATCCTGCGCAACCTGTTACGCAACGCCGATAAATACTCCCTGCCCGAAGCACCGATTGAAATTAACGTTCTTGTCAACATTGACAGTATTAGCGTTGAAGTCGTTGATCACGGTGCAGGTATTCCCCTCGAAGCGCAGGGGAAAATCTTCGAGCGCTTCCAACGCGGACAAAGCGACGAAAGCGCCCCGCCTGGCTGGGGGCTGGGATTGTACTTCGCCAAAAAACTGACCGAAATCCAGGGCGGCGCGTTGACGCTTCAATCTCCCCGCTGGCCTGATCCCAACGCGCCCGGCTCGGCATTTAGCATCCACATGCCCATCGCCGCCGAAGCGCCCGAAGAAAGCGACCATGCCTGAAATCCTGATGATTGACAACGACCAGAGCCTGAGTAGCCTGCTGTGCGAATTCCTGCGCGGACAGGGCTACGCCACACGTTGCGCGTCCAACGGGCGCGCGGGCTTGCGCGAAATGTTTGAGCGCAAACCCGACTTGATTGTGCTGGATGTCACCATGCCGGAAATGGACGGCTGGGAAACGCTCAAGCGCATCCGCGAAATGAGCGACGCGCCTGTTGTCATGCTCACCGCCCGCGACAACGAAAGCGATATCCTGCGCGGCTTCTCAGGGGGTGCGGACGACTATGTCACCAAGCCATTTTCTTTCGCACAATTGGCGGCGCGTATCAAAGCCGTGTTGGCCCGCAAGGGCGAAGCGCCCGGCGGTGAACACTTAACCGCTGGCAATCTGCAAGTGGACATCCCATCGCGGCGCGTCACGCGTGGCGGAGAAGTCATCAACCTGACGCCCACCGAGTTCAACCTGCTCGTGGCTCTCATGCGCCGCAAAGGCGAAGTGCTATCCAGCGAAGATTTGGCGCGGCAGGTCTGGGGGTATCAGTATGCCAGCGAAGTCGGTTTCGTGCGCCGCTACGTCTGGCACCTGCGCCAGAAAGTGGAAGTGGATCCCGAAAACCCGCAATACATCCATAATGAACGCGGGTTTGGCTATCGGTTTGGCGGACAAGAAACTAGTAGTGGTTCGAATCCATTGCCCCCAGCAAACGAAAAGACTCTTATGTGAGTGTCTTTTCGTTTTTCTAACGAGCCACAAGAGTCTGTAAACTTACAGACAGTACGCTTACAGCTTTGTCGAATTCATCCAATGAAATATGTTCGTCGGGTGTGTGGTCCAATCTCGAATCTCCGGGACCATATATCACAGCCGGACATTTCCAAACCGGCGCGACGATGTTTAGATCAGCCGTCCCCGTTTTATAGACAAAACGCGGCTCCCCGCCCTGCGAGCGGATTCCGTTTAAGAAAGCGCGTACCAGCAGAGTATTTTTCTCGCATCTCCACGCAGGGATGGCAAATCCTATTGGCTCAACTTTCGCATCACCAGCGATCTCATTTAATTTCTCGTACCAATTTTCTGGCGAAACTTCCACAGGCAAGCGGACTCCAATTTTTAATTGCGCCCACTGCTGCAAATCATCCGAACTTGATTCCATCCCGCGCAACGTAAGCAACAACTTATCAAACACCTTTTGCTTATCTGCGTTGAACGAATCCACATACGCTTTTATTTTCAACCACGCTTCCACCGCCGCTTCCGCCGCGGTGACTTCGCCGCTCGCGGTGTGCGCCTGTCCCCGCTTGACAATTACATTTGCCCACGCGCTTCCTTTATATCCGAGCGCGATCCGATCCCATTGATTTGGCTCGCCGATGATCGCAAAATCAGGCTTGTATTGCATGGCAACAAATCGCGCGCCTTCCGAATCCCGTTCCTCCTCCACCGCGCCGATGACAACAAACTGCCAGCCATCTTTCACGCCGACCTGCGCCACAGCATCCACAAAACACGCCAGCGGACCTTTCGCATCCACCGAGCCGCGACCATACAATAGGGGCGACTCGCGAGTCGCCCCTACGTTTTCCACGCGCACAGAAATCTCACCTGGAACTGTATCAATGTGGCCGAGCAACACCACCTGCTTTGGCCCTGTTCCTATCACGCCAACAGCGTTGCCCGCGCCATCAACAAATGCATTGTCATATCCCAGTGCCTTCATCCGCGCCACCAGCCATTCCACTGCGCCTCGTTCCTGTCCCGACGGGCTGTATCGTGAAATCAAACCAATCAGCGTATCAAAATCACTCATCTTTTTGCTCGACCGCTAAAACTTCAGTCAACACCTTCACCAGGTGATCAATCTGCTCATACGAAATCACCAATGGTGGCAACAGACGAATCACCGTCATGCCTGCGTTCAAGGCGATAACCTTCTTCTCCTGCAACGCCTTGATGTATGGCATGACCTTTTGTTTCATCTCAATTCCAATCATCAATCCCATTCCGCGCACTTCGCGGATGTTCGGCGATTCGATCTTTTTCAACTTCTCCATTAAATATGCGCCCTTCGCCGCGGCCTGGCCCGGTAAATCTTCCTCCTTCATTACATCTAAAGCCGCGTTTGCCGCCGCGCACGAAAGCGGATTCCCGCCAAACGTCGAGCTATGCACGCCAGGGGCAAGGTTCTTCACGTTCCTGCCAATCAATACCGCGCCCATCGGCACGCCGCCCGCCAACGACTTGGCGCAGGTCAGCAAATCAGGTGTAACGCCAAAGTGTTGGATCGCGAACATCCTGCCTGTGCGACCAAAGCCTGTTTGGATTTCATCCACGATCAACAATGCGCCGCGCTCATCACAAATCCGCCGCGCCGCCTGAACATATTCCGCGCTGGCGGGATACACACCGCCTTCGCCTTGCACCACTTCGAGAATTACGGCAGCGGTCTCTTCATTCACGGCTTTATCCAATGCGTCGATATTATTGTATGCGACATGCCCGAATCCAGGCACAAGCGGCTCGAATCCTTCGCGATATTTTTTGTTGAATGTAGCAGATAGAGAACCATACGTCCGCCCGTGAAAGGCTCGCATGGCGGCGACCACGTTCTTTTGTCCCGTGGAGATACGGGAAAACTTCAAGGCCGCTTCTACGGCTTCCGTCCCGGAATTGCAGAAGAAGACGCGCTCCAGCCCATCTATCAGTGACGTGATTTTTTCCATCAACATCGCACGCTGGTCATTGGGAAACGACTCGAACAAAGTGATTAGCGTGGACGCCTGCTTGTAGAGCGCCTCCGCAATTTTCGGGTGGGCATGACCGAGATTGGCGACGCCATGTCCCGATGAGCAATCCAAGTACTCGTTGCCATCTGCGTCGAACAATAATGCGCCCTGTCCGCGTACGATGGTGAGCATTTGTTTGGCATACACGCCCGAAGTGTGCTGGTTTTCGATCCCTATAATTTCCTGTGCGTTCATTGGATCACCGTTCCGTTTCCTGATAAGGCATTTGAGATTGGATTTTGAATTCGCCCATCTGCGATGACGACACGACTCACGCCGCCCCTAAGCGCTTCTTCTGCGCCGAGCACCTTCTTCTTCATGCGACCCTGCGCCGCTTCACTCGCCGCCGATAGTTGACTCTGCGGCAGTTGCCGAATAAGCGTGGACTCGTCTGGGAAATTCTTCATCAGCCCAGGCACCGCTGTCAGCAACAGCAGAGTCTCCGCCTTGAGCGCAGAGGCCACCATGGCCGCCGCGCGGTCTGCATCTACATTGAGCGCTTCGCCTTTCTCGCTGACAGCCACGGGTGCAATCACAGGCAGATAACCCGCGTTGAGCAACATCAAAAGCAACTCGCTGTTGACTGTTTCGATCTTGCCCGTGTAATCATCGCGGATGATTTTGCGCTTGCCGTTCTCAACGCTCTGAATGGAATCCTTGCGCGTGGCTTGCATCAGTTTGCCGTCCAATCCGCATAACCCAAACGCGTTGACACCCAACATCTGCAACTGCTCCGTCAGCAACGAATTGACCTTGCCATTTACCGCCATCAAAAAAATTTCCAGTGTCTTGCGGTCGGTATAGCGTGACGTGTATCCCGAGGGTGATGTGATCATTTTCGGCGGAGCGCCCAAACCTTCACCAAGCGCATTTGCTTCAGCAGGTCCGCCGTGCACAAAGACAAGTTGCTTTCCTTGCTTCAACAATTCTACGGCGTCCGCACAGATCGCAGAAAAGTCCACGCCTTCGGTGCCACCGAGTTTCACAACTGTGATTGATTGAGTCATTGATTTCTCCAAACTCTTCATCTCATGTGGTGGTCGAGTAGCCCTGAACGTTCTTTGCGAAGGGCGTATCGAGACCACATCATGAAATTTCATATTCACCTTCACTTGATGGTTTCGATACGCCGCTTCGCGGCTACTCAACCATCAGGCTCTTCTTATATCGGGTGCAACCCCGCAAACTCCAACCCCGTCGTTTCATCCCAGCCCAGCATCAGATTCATGCACTGCACCGCCGAACCTGAGGCGCCCTTCATCAGATTATCGATCGCGCACATGGACACGACGTGCCCATTGCTCTCGTCCAATTCAAAACCCAGATCGGCATAATTCGAGCCAGCCAGAATCTTCGGCTCGGGGACGCGGTAAATCCCGCGCTGTTCCTTGACCACTCGCACAAACGGATTTTCATTTGCTATCGCGCGATA
>JAKBYW010000143.1:0-5690 GCA_021840275.1 Chloroflexota bacterium
GAGCGTTTGACCTGACAAGGCAAATGACTTGCCGCCAATGTTTGGATCGTCGCTTAATTTCCAGCCGCTCAGGTTCACATTGATCGGACCAAGGTTCTCGATCTCGATGAATTCATCGTTGATATCGACCACTCCGTCGTTGTTCCAGTCGAAACCGGCGCGCGGCAGGAACTCGTTGATGACAACGTGAGCAAAGGGAGTCGGAGGGATCGGGGTCGGCGGCCTGACTTTTTCCGTTGCGGTTGGGACAGGAGAGGGCGTGAGCGTGACAGTCGGACCCCAATTTGCTTTCCCAGGCGTACCCTTCACAATATTTCCATCGTGATCATGAACAATAGTCGAGGGATTGGTATCGGCATAAGTTGACCAGGATGTAAGCACATCGGCTGTGACGCCTCTGCGCTCCATGCTGGCATATGTGGGAGAAGCGACGCCTGCGGGCCAGGAGCCGCCGTCCGAATTGGCAGTGTCAATTAGTGCACCGGTGGAATCGATCAGGCGCAAAATTTCCCCCGCATTGTTCAACGATCCTGAAAAAGTCTGCTGGGGGGTTAAATCGTCGAACACGTTGCTGCTGCTCGCAAGCACAAAATAGCCACCTGCCAGAATCGTGCCTGTCAGATTTATGGTCGGACTGCCGTCGGTCGCGTACAACTTCCAGCCGGATAAATCTATAGGCTGTGCGCCGGGATTATAGAGTTCAATCCATTCATCACTGCTGAAGGCAAGAGTTCCCATCCAAGCCACCTCGTTGATGAGCACATCCCTGGAAGCGGCAGGAGTAGAAGTAAATGTAGGCGCGAGAGTAAATGTAGCGGTTGGAGGAACCGGCGTGGGAGTAGGAGTAGGCGAATTACCGCTTTTTGGCGTACCCAAAATTGGATTACCATTTGCGTCTTTGCCATTTTTTAATACGCCGTTATTGGTAAACCATGAGCTATCGCTATCCGGCAATAGCCCGATACGTTCCATGGTGGCGTGAGTAGAAAGATCGCCTGCTGGCCATGATCCCCCATTTGCATTAGCTGTATCAATTAGAACATCATTATTGTCATACAGCATGAGGGATTCACCGCTATTCGAAAGGGTATTATCACTATATAGTTGATCCGCAACGATGTCGGAGACAGCATCCTCATCTCGTTCCAACAGAAAATAGCCCATCGCTGGAACAGTGCCATTCAAAGCAATATTAGGCGTTCCATCAGCCGCATTCAATTTCCAGCCTGATAAATTTATAGCCTGACTGCCGGGATTATGAAGTTCGATCCACTCGTGATCCGTGTTAGCGGCGGTGCCTGCCCAGGCAACCTCGCTGATGAGCAGAAGTTGAGTTGACGAGTTCCGAGGATTCGGAATGCCAACAGTGAAGTCAGCGGCGTTGTCATCAGTATCGGTCGCGCCATTAGACTTGCGCAAGGCGGCAGTAGTATTGCTCAGCGTACCGGTCGGGTTGGTACCTTCAAAACAATTGGCACCGCTTCCATACCCTACAAAATCCACCAGGCCGCTCGGGCACGCAACATTCAATATAGTCGAATTATTGACCAGCGCAGTTTTTCCCGTATCAGTAGCCATATGAATCGAACCAGTTGCATCGGGCGTTGGCAAATCAACACTCCCGCCAGAACCAGCCGCTTCCTGAATCAGGTAATACTTTCCGGGCTGGATTACGCCTGATAGATCGGTTTTCTGCCAAGTATCTCCAGCGGATGAAGCATATTGCACCGACCAGCCAGTTACATCTACTGACGATGCACTCGGATTGTACAATTCGATAAAGTCGTTCTTATAGGTCGCGCCTGAATTTCCACCGCCTCCATAGACCTGGCTAATAACGATATGCGTCACGCCTTGTATCTGCGGCGCGGCGCGGACGGACGCGAGCGTCGGCATGAGAATTTCTGCCAGCAATCCAGCCAGCAAGAATGTGACGAGCAATCCGCGCACGAAGGGTCTAGAGCGAGTCATTGGGATAATTGCAGCAGGAAGAAAGCGCGCCGCATCTCCTGGCCGGAAAGGTATGGCGCATAATAAAAAAATAGGAGACGCGCTCAAACGTCCCTGTGAAATGGTGCCCGCCTAAAATCTGGAAAGAGGCGTTAGCGCGGGGTTACGTTCAGTTTGATGGCCGTGCGGACTTTGTCCTCGATCTGAACGTCCACAAATTCGGGAACGCAGACCACTTCAATGCCATCGTTCTTGAGATAGCCAGTGGCAAGAGCCAGCGCTTTGATGGCCTGGTTCACGGCCCCGGCGCCGATGGCCTGCACTTCCGCATGTTTTTGTTCACGAATGACCCCGGCAATTGCCCCGGCAACGGCAGAGGTGCGGGAGTTGGCGGAAACTTTGATCATGTCCATGTGGGCCTCCCACGCAATATAAAGAGGGGCGTGCTGAAATAATTGTACAGGATTTGGAAACCTAATTCAAGCAGTATTCTGAGGTGTTTCAACTTCAGACATTGCTTTGACATT
The DNA here is from genome assembly GCA_021840275.1 of Chloroflexota bacterium. Taxonomy (GTDB): domain Bacteria; phylum Chloroflexota; class Anaerolineae; order Anaerolineales; family Villigracilaceae; genus Fen-1038. The sequence continues at coordinate 2,478 of JAKBYW010000143.1, forward strand.
CGAATTCTTAGCGGTGGATTTTGCTTCAAGCATGGCCTCACCGGCATTTGATTGGAAAGAAAAATTTGTGCCAGTCTGCGAAATTTGTGGCTAACCATGCAGTCTTTTTTTTGGCACAGTGCGACTACTCTCGGCCCATTCTGTGAACTTCCTGTATCAGTTTCATCTGAATCCCCCGGGTTATACTGTATCAATTCTTTTGCCACAAAAATAGGACGACAGATATCTGCCGTCCCATCGTTTAAGCGCAGAGCAAAGGCGCTAGAACAACTTCAATAAGGCAGTGCTCGCCCACGTGAATAAAAATTGCGGGACGAAACTCAGAAGCACCGTCACGATTGCAGCCGCGCCCCAGGTGAGATTGAGCCACGGCTCAGAGACAGCCTCCGGCTCGCCGTCGCGCATATACATCGTCACGACCACGCGCAGATAGTAGTATGCGGAGATGAGCGATGTCAGCACGCCGATCAGCGCCAGGCCGACGAATCCGCCGGACATGACCGCGCGGAAAAGGTAGAATTTCCCGACCAGTCCAAGCGTTGGCGGAAGGCCGATCAGCGAAAGCATGAAGACAGTCATCGCGGCGGCCAAAGCGGGGTACTTGCGCCCGAGACCTGCGTAATCACTGATGGCGAGACCTTTGCCTTCGGCCTTTTCCATCGCAATGACGATGCCCCACGAACCGAAGTTGGTGAAAGTATACGCGACAAGGTAGAAGAGTCCCGCCGCGATCGAAACGGGCAAAACATCCTTGTTTCCAAATGGAACGAAGGCCATCAGAATATAACCGGCGTGCGCGATACTCGAATAGGCCAACATGCGTTTGATGTCCGATTGAGAAATGGCAAGCAGGTTGCCGACGATCATCGTCAAAGCGGCGAGCACAACCAGAACGGGAGTCAGGTCAATGGCAAGCGAAGGCAGCGCTGAACCGAAGACGCGCAGTAACGCAGCGAAGCCCGCGATCTTCGCACCGGCAGCCATGAAAGCCGTCACCGGAGTCGGCGCGCCTTGATACACATCGGGAGTCCACATGTGGAAGGGAACGGCCGCAACCTTGAAGCCGAATCCGACCAGGATGAGCGCCGCCCCAATGGTCAGGAGCAGGTTCGAGGCGCCGCCCTGAGCGAGTCGAAGGGTTCCGGAAGAGGCGGAAGGAAGAATCCCGGCAAGGGATGTCGTCCCCGTCGCACCAAAGACCAGCGCGATACCGTAGACGACAAATCCGGCAGAGAAAGCACCGAGCAGGAAATATTTAAGTCCGGCTTCTTCTGATTCCGCCTTGGGACGGGCAAAGGCCGCCAGCACGTAAAGTGGAATGGACAGCAGTTCGAGGCCGAGGAACACCATGATGAGGTCGGCGGCCTGGGCCATGAGCATCATGCCGATGACACTGAAAAGAAGCAGGGTGTAATACTCGCCGCGTTCGAGGTCCATGCGTTTGACGTAGCCATAAGCGAGGGCCACGCCCAACATGCCGCTGATCAAAAGAAGTGCATTGATGAAGGTCGAGAAACCATCCAGCACGACCATACTGTTGAAGCCTGTCATTGGCTCGCGGCCGATCTGTGAAAGCGTAAAGCCAAGGGTAGCTGCAAGACCGAGGGCCGCCAGCAACGCGGTGACGCCTTTGCGTCCTTTGGGGACGAAGAGGTCCACCAACAGGAGCAAACAGGCCCAGACGATGAGAATGGTAATAGGGAGGATGGTTGAGAAATCTTGAGATTGAGGCATAAGCACTCTGAGCTTTCAGCGTTTAGCAGTTAGCAATTAGCGTTTAGCGGCTAGCAAAAAGGCAATCGCGAACAGCCTTAGGGAATTACCAGCGCGGAGACAAGTTTCTGAACGGTCGGCGCCATCAAATTGAAGAAAGGCGCGGGATACAGGCCGATCCAGAACATGAGGACCAGCAACGGGACAACGGTGGCAATCTCTCGCCAACTCAGGTCGCGCAAGGCATGTCCATGCTTCTTGACTTCTTCAACGATGGAGCCTTCAGGTCCGAGGAACATTTTCTGGAACATATAAAGAATGTAAACTGCGGCCATGATGACGCCGAGAGCAGAGATGCCCGCGTACCACGGATTGTTGATGGCAGTCGAACCGAACGCGCCAAGCAGAATCGTGAACTCACCGACGAAACCGTTCAAGCCGGGCAAGCCCATCGAAGAGAGCGAAGTGATCAGCATGACCGTGCCGTAGATCGGCATGACTTTCCACAGCCCGCCATATACTTTAAACTCGCGTGTGTGAGTCTGCTCGTAGACCATGCCGACCAGGAGGAACAACGCACCCGTGCTGATTCCATGATTGACCATCTGCAGGATCCCGCCTTCAATGCCTTGCACATTGAGAGCGAACAAACCCAACATAACGAAGCCCAGATGACTGACCGAGGAATATGCCACCAGTTTCTTGATGTCGCTTTGAGCGTATGAGACCGCCGCTCCATAAATGATGCCGATGGTAGCAAGCAGTGCGATCCACGGTGCAGCCTGAAGTGAGGCCTGCGGAAATAGCGGAATATTGAAGCGCAGGAAACCATATGTGCCCATCTTCAACAACACACCCGCCAGAATGATAGAGCCAGCCGTCGGCGCTTCGACGTGGGCATCGGGCAGCCACGAATGCAGAGGCCACATCGGCACCTTGATGGCGAAGGCGGCCGCGAAAGCAATGAACAACCAGAATTGAACATCGGCGGGAATATTATGTTGAGCGATCAAATCCGGCACGGAGAAAGTCTTGCCATAAATGCCGAGCCACAAGATGGCAAGCAGCATCAGGATCGAGCCAGCCATCGTGTATAGGAAGAACTTGACGGCGGCATAGATGCGACGCGGTCCGCCCCAAATACCGATCAGGAAATACATCGGCACGAGCGTGAATTCCCAGAAGATGTAGAACAGGAAAAGATCCTGTGCGAGGAACACGCCCATCATGCCCACTTCGAGCAGCAGGAAGAAGAGCAGGAAATCCTTAACGCGGTCTTCCACAGCTGTCCACATGGAAAGGATCGAGATGGGCGTCAGGAAACCGGTCAATAAAACCAACAGGATGCTGAGTCCGTCCACGCCGAGGCTGTACTGAATGTTCCAGCCAGCGACGGTAATCCAATCATATTTGGCGACCAGTTGCAGGTCCGGGTTGGATTGGTTGAACATCGTCAATACCCAAAGGGAGATGCAGAAGGTCAACAATGAAGTGACCAAC